>JAYRLO010000049.1:0-13328 GCA_041905215.1 Aeromonadaceae bacterium | reverse complement strand
TTGAGCCACCGGCACCAAAAGGATTAATGGCTATCACGGGGGAATACTCCGTCGGCCAAACCGCCTGTACTGCTTGCTCATTGGCACTCTGACTCGGCAGCCAGTAGCTGGTATCGACATCCGAGGTACCGCAGGCACGAAGCAAATATGCAAACTTATCGGAGAAGTGCAATCCTTGGCATGCCTTGCCCAGCTTGATATCGACACAGGCCAATTCATCATCGAGCCCTGCCAGATGCATAGGTCTCAGACGATGAATAAAGTAGAGATCCTTCATCTTGAATTGCTTGCTGAAGTGCACCACCAGATCTACCGGGCCAATCTCGGCAGCCAAACGCGCTAACTCCCGATACCCAGCCCGTTTACTACAGCGGTAGAGTCGATCCGGCAGCCACTGCTCCTCAAACAAAGGAGCCATCGAATCCGTTGTGATCACTTCAATGGACAGATCTGGATGCGCCTTCCGTAATTCGCGAAAAACAAACGAGGATACAATCGCATCACCTAGCTTCGCATCCCAGCGAACAAACAATATGCGGCGACACGTCTGCAGCGCGCAGCCAGACTCGGAGACTGATGGTCGGTCAAACAACCAGCGGCCCAGGGCCCGTCGTCCCGCGTCACGCCACTTATAAAACTGCTGTTTAAGTTGTTTCATTGAATAGCCGCTCCCATCTCATGGGCTTGATAGCCGTGCAACACGTGCTTCCAGTCTGTTTCCTGCCAATGAAAGCCGGAATGCAGCCCGGCTTCCTTGCGCAAGGAGCGCAGCAGACGCGCCAGCATCTCCTGCTGCCAAGGGCCTGGAGCCGATTTCAAATCGCATTTGTCAAAGTCGATGACCCAGAGCTGGCCATCAGCATCCAGCAGCAGGTTGTGGGCATTCAGATCGGAATGATAGGCCCCGGCCTGATGCAACCGGGCGATGAGCGCCCCCACAGACTGCCATTGCGCCTCACACAGTGGGCGCTCACGCAGCAATTGCACCAGATCTCGCGCCCCCGGGATCTGCTCAATCAGCAGATCGGCGCGGTAGCACAGACCCGTGCGCTGCAACCGAGCCGCCACCGGACGCGGTACCGGTAACCCCAGAGCCCGCAACTGCCCCAACAGTCGGAATTCGGCCATGGCGCGCGACTGCTCGACACCCGAAAACCAGAAGCGATCCGGGTTGAGTTTGCCCATCAAGCCGCCACGCCAGTAGTGACGCAACACCAGGGCGAGACCGCGATGGCGAACGAACCAGGTCACGCCGCGCCCGCGAGACTGGCCGGTCACCGCATCTTGCGCCTGCCAATAGGCGGGCTCGAAAGCCTCGGCCGAAAAATCAGGAAAGAGCCGTTCATCAAACCAACAGGTCTGTGAGCCTTGGATCAGGGTTTGCCAGCCGTGCATCGCGCTTCTCGTCCATCAAAGAGAAGGACATTTTACAAGCCTTGCCCGAGTTTGCATAATGCCCCCATTCCTGTTGCCAGAAGCCGCCTCATGTCTCTGTTTACGCAAGCTCCCGAGTCACTCTGCATCGTGCGCCTCTCCGCCATCGGCGACTGCGTGCATACCGTCGCCGTGGTGCAGGCCATCCAGCGGCAGTGGCCGCAAACCCGCATCACCTGGATCATGGGCAAGGTCGAGGCCATGCTGCTTGGCGATCTGCCCGGCGTCGAAGTCATCCCCTTCGACAAGAAGCTGGGCTGGCGTGGCTACTGGCAGGTTTGGCGGCGACTCAAGGGGCGCCGCTTCGATGCCCTGCTGCATATGCAGTCAGCACTGCGCGCCAGTCTGCTGACGCTGGGCATTCGTGCCCGCTACCGACTCGGTTTTGACCAGCAGCGCGCCGGGGACGGCCAGAGCTGGTTCACCAACCTCAAGGTGCCCTCACCCGCCTCACCCCATGTGCTGGATGGCCTGATGGCCTTCGCCGCCGAGCTGGGAGTCAGCGACCTCTCGGCGCACTGGCAGATCCCGACCTCTGCCGCCGATGAGGCCTGGGCCGCACAACAGATCGACAGCCAACGACCCACCCTGCTGATCGCCCCGGCCGCCAGCAAGGCCTACAAGAACTGGACCATCGACGGCTACGCCGCACTCGCCGACCATGCCGCCACATGCGGTTTCCAGGTGTTGTTGTGCGGTGGCCCAACCCCCCTGGAGCGGCAGATGGCCACTGATATCGAGGCGCGCTGCCAGCAAAAGCCCGGCAACCTCATCGGGCAAACCAGCCTCAAGCAGCTGATGGCGCTGATCAAGCAGGCCCAACTGGTGTTGGCCCCGGATACCGGCCCCACCCACATGGCCACAGCCGCCGGCGTGCCGGTGATCGGCCTGTATGCCCATCACAACCCGGAGCGCACCGGCCCCTATCGCTGCCGCGAATTCGTCGTCAGCGTCTATCAAACTCTGATGGAGGCCCAGAGTGGTCGTCCGCTGGCAGAGCTCCCCTGGCGCAGCCGCCTCAAAGACCCCTTCGCGATGCATCACATCAAGCCCGAACAGGTCATGGCCCGCTTCGATACCATCTGTCAGCACCATGGTCTGTGCAAGGAGAACTCATGAGCCAACCGCTGATCGCCGCCGTCCTCATCGTCAAGAATGAGGGAAAAAACTTGCGAGCCTGCCTGCAGAGCGTCGCGGGCTGGGTCGATGAGATCGTCATCCTCGACTCGGGGAGCAGTGACAACACGGCCGAGATAGCCGCCGAGTTCAACGCCAACTACCAGGTGGAAAGCAACTGGCAGGGCTATGGCCGTCAACGCCAGATGGCGCAAGATCGGGTGCAGGCACAGTGGTGCTTCTGGCTGGATGCCGATGAGCGGGTGACTCCCGAATTACAGGCCGAGATCCTGCGTGTCTGTTCCGCCCCCGCCGGACGCATCGTCTATGCGGTACCGCGTCTGAACTGGGTCTTTGGCCGATACATCCGCCATTGCGGCTGGTATCCGGATCGTGTGCTGCGACTCTATCCGACCCGGTTGACCCGCTACAACGATGCCCTGGTGCATGAGAAGGTGGAAGTGGACGAAAGCATGCAGGTTGCATCGTTGCAGGGCGATCTGCTGCACACGCCGTATCAGGATCTGGAGCACTATCTGGTCAAATCAGCCCGCTATGGCAAAGCCTGGGCCGATGGTCGGGCGGCGCGCGGCAAGCGAGGCTCCCTGCTGCAAGGGTTCACCCACGCCATCGGCTGCTTCTTGCGCATGTATGTGCTGCGGCTGGGGTTTCTCGACGGTAAGGCCGGGTTGCTGTTGAGCATCCTCTCGAGCCACTCCACCTTTATCAAATATGCCGACTTGTGGCTGCGCAGCCGGACTCAGGGAAAACCGGAATAATACGGCTCCTTTCGCCCGGCGATATCAGACAGAAGAAACAACAAGCACCTGAGAGACAATGTCAGTCCGAGAGCGAAGGCGAGATAGCCTTTTGAGCCAACCGTTGGCGGCAGGGATGCCGCCGTCGAGCCCCCAGGGATGGGTTTACGGCGAGTTGGCGAGAGAGGATGTCTCGCCCGAACCTCATGACGGAGAAGCACCCACGCCGATGAGGTGCATTTTTCCTAGGATCGCCACCTTGCCGGGTGGACAGCAACCGACGTTACTCTCCTGCAAGCTGCAGGGCCGCAAACCAGGATTGGATCACGGGCAGGGTCTCAGACACCGAGATCAGGTGCATATTCTGCCCATCACCCACCGTCGGTGCCGCAATCGCCAGATGGCGACCTTCGCTATTGAGCGGCTGCCAGCGCAGTGGCGTTGCCGAGCGGCGAGCCGGGAAAAAACCAACCGTGGGAACATCGAGGGCACCCGCGATGTGCAGCGGGCCGGTACTGCCCGCGATAAACAGGGCAGCATTGGCGATGACCTGGCAGAAGCGGGGCAAGCCTTCGCGAGAGTGGTAAATGGAGGCATGGCCTCCACCTTGCTGCACCAGAGTCTCCAGCGCCGCCGCCATCTCCCCCTCGCCCGGGCCGGCCGTCAATACGCAGGGATAATCCGGATATTGCCGTTGCAGACCCAGGATCAGGGCCGCGTACTGCTCCAGGGAGAGGTTATTAGCCGACCCCCCCGAGCCACAGTGCACCATCAACCAGGGTTTAGCCGGATTGATTCCCAGCTGCCCGGCGGTATCGCCACGCACCGCCACCAACAGACCATCGGCGAATTGCAGATAGGGTGGCTGAGGCTCGACGAAGGCCAACTCCTGCTGCTGCAGAAAATGGCGGATCAGATCCCGATTGTACTCAGACTCCGGCTTTTCCGAACGGGAGCGGCGTTGCACCAGACGATGGTTATAGAGAAACTGGGCCAACTTGGTTGCCGGTGCCAATCGATAAGGAATCCCGGCACGCCAGAGCAGCCAGGCGGTGCGCCAGCGGGAGAAGAGAGCAATGGCGGCATCGAACTGCCCCTGGCGCAAACGACGCAACAGGGCACTCTGTTCACTGCGGGGCGCCTTGGCTCCCGGATCGAGAATCACCTGATCAATCCAGGGGCAGAGTTCAGCCAAGGGGGCGGTATAGGATGGCACCAGCGCCGTGATATGGCAGTCGCAGGAGGCTTTTAACATGGCAAAGCTGGGCCAGGCCAACATGAAATCGCCAATCTTGTCGTTGCGAACCACCAGAATACGCTGCATCGTTTCTCTCCTCGTGCGGAATGGCGGCTATTCTTGCCAAAGGCCGTGCCATTAACAAGCGTCCAACCGTATAATCCGCCGAGAATTTTCCGTCGAGGATCTGATTCCATGCATACCAAGGCCGTGTTTCCAGGCACCTTCGATCCTCTGACCTTGGGTCATCTGGATCTGATCGCCCGCGCCGCTCACATCTTTGACGAGGTGATCGTCGCCATTGCCATGAGTCCGGGCAAGCGACCACTCTTCACGCTCGAAGAGCGTGTGGAGCTGGCCCGCCAGGCCTGTCAGCACTATCCCCAGGTTCGCGTCGAGGGGTTTGAGGGGCTGCTAATCGACTTCGCGCGTCAGCAAGAGGCCAACGTGCTGGTGCGCGGCATCCGCACGATGACAGACTTCGACTACGAAAATCAGCTGGCGGGCATGTATCGCCAATTGATGCCCGAGTTGGAGGTTCTATTTTTGCCAGCACGCAGCGAACTCAGCTGCGTCACCTCCAGCCTGGTGCGGGAAGTAGCTCTGCATGGCGGCGATGTCACCCCTTTTGTTAACCACGACATCGCACTGGCGGTACAGCTCAAGCAACAGCAGGCTGCCAGTTCTCAGCGCTGACACACAGGGCAGTAGACGGTGGTTCTCTGCCCCTGCTTCAACTCCTCCAGCGGATGTCCGCAGCGGACACAGCTTAATCCCGCACGTCCGTAGACCTGCAACTCCTGAACGAAGTAACCCGGACGACCATCGGCGCGGGTGAAGTCCTTGAGCGTGGTTCCCCCTTGCCGGATGGCCCTCTCCAGTACCGCCTTAATCTCGCCAACCAGCCGCTCGCACTCCTCCGGACTCAGACTTGCAGCCGGGCGGCGCGGGTCGATACCGGCCGCAAACAACGACTCATTGGCGTAGATGTTGCCAACCCCCACCACCAGGTGGTTATCCATCAGCCAGGGCTTGATGGCGCTGAGCTTGCGCCGACAGCGCTGATAGAGATACTGGCCATCGAAGGCCGCCGTCAGGGGCTCGGGGCCGAGCTTGGCCAACAGGGGGTGCAGGTGTGGATCGTCATGGGTCCAGAGTAAGGCACCGAAACGACGGGCATCGTTAAGCCGCAGCAGCTTGCCGTTATCCAGCTCGATATCGACATGGTCATGTTTCTCCGGCTGCGATCCTTGGGGCAGGATGCGCAGTCGGCCCGACATCCCCAGATGCAAGATGGCAGTACCAAGGGTGGAGTAGAGCAGCAGATATTTGGCTCGCCGCTCGATGCGTTCGATGGGACACCCCACCAACTGCTGGATCTCGGCCGGGATCGGCCAGCGCAGCGTCGGCGTCCGCACCACCACCCGGGTCACGGTATGGCCAATGAGCCAGGGGGCGATCCCCTGTTTACTGACTTCGACCTCGGGTAATTCGGGCATGGCACACTCCATCATCACAATCGATTAACAACTGCGGCCATTGTGACCCAAGAGCGGCACCGATGCACCACCCGGTTCCGGGGAAGAACAGGAATAAAAAAACCCGACCGAAGTCGGGTTCTTTTCAAGCAGGGCGCGATCAATTACTTGATCTTGCCTTCCTTGTAGATCACATGCTGACGAACAACGGGATCAAATTTCTTGATTTCCATCTTCTCAGGCATGGTGCGCTTGTTCTTGGTCGTGGTGTAGAAGTGACCAGTACCGGCGCTGGAGTTCAAGCGGATTTTTTCGCGTACACCTTTAGCCATGATCTATCTCCTTACACTGCTTCGCCACGGGCGCGCAGGTCAACCAGAACTGCTTCAATCCCCAGCTTGTCGATGATGCGCATGCCCTTAGTGGAAACACGCAGCTTGACGAAACGCTTCTCGCCTTCAACCCAGAAACGGTGAGTTTGCAGGTTAGGCAGGAAACGACGACGGGTCGCGTTCTTAGCGTGGGAACGGTTGTTACCCACTGCCGGACGCTTACCGGTTACTTGGCATACTCTAGACATGTCAGTCTCTCCAAATCTTACTTCTTTTGCTCGAGCATTTCTCAGCCCCGCTGGCCTGTTGCGGGGCCACATAGAAGGCGGCATTTTATACAGCATCGCTCGGCGAAGATCAAGCAAAAGCCAAGCCGTGATCGACTAAAGCCAACCACGCTCGGCAAAGGAAACCGTTTCACCGTCACCAATGACCAGATGATCAAGCACCCGCACATCGATGAGACCCAGTGCCGCGCAGATGCGGTCGGTCAGGCTTCGGTCTGCCCGGCTAGGCTCAGCCACGCCGGACGGGTGATTATGGCAGAGGATCACCGCCGCCGCATTATATTTGAGTACTGTCTGCACGACTTCGCGCGGATAGACGCTGGCCGCATCCAGAGTTCCGAAAAAAAGTTCGGCAAACTGCAGCACCCGATGCTGATTATCCAGCAGCAACAGGGCAAAAATCTCCTGTTGTCGATCACGCAACCGGGCCTGCAAAAAACGGCGCGTAGCACCGGGGCTGGTTAGGGCATCCCCGCGCTTCATCTCCTCATCCAGATAGCGGCAGCTCATCTCCAGTACCGCCTGCAGCTGTACGTACTTGGCCTCTCCCAGACCATGGGCCTGGCAGAAGCTGCGCTGATCGGCGGAAAACAACCCGCGCAAGGAGCCAAACTCGCCGAGCAGTCGCCGCGCCAGCTCGACCGCATCACAGCCACTGACGCCGGTGCGCAAGAAGATGGCGAGCAGCTCCGCATCGCTCAATGCCTTGGCGCCGCGGCTCAACAGCTTCTCTCTGGGACGTTCGGCCGCTGGCCAGTCTCGGATCCCCATGGCTTGCTCCTTGCACGATTCTTGCGTTCATAAAGGAAGGCGTCGAGCCACAGAAGATAGCAAGCCCATGGAGATCGACCGCCTGTCAGCTATGCGGATTCGCCTGAAAACGCTGATCGCCGAAAGCCAATTTTCGATGCTGCAGGGTGTGATGGCGGCTTCTGCTCCGACGTCATCGCTTGTGATATTCTCTTGCCCTCTCGACCGAGCAGCCGGAACTAAATGAATGGAACTGCTGAATAAACACATACTTCTGGGCGTCAGTGGCGGCATCGCGGCCTACAAGAGCCCCGAACTGGTTCGCCGCCTGCGAGAACAGGGGGCCGAAGTCCGGGTTGTGCTGACCGATGCAGCCCGCGCCTTCGTCACGCCGTTGACGCTGCAAGCCGTCTCGGGTCATACCATACCCGCTGGCGTCCTCGACCCCGCCAGTGAGCAGGGGATGAACCATATTGAGCTGGCCAAGTGGGCCGATCTGGTGCTGATTGCACCAGCAACTGCCAATGTGATCTCCCGGCTAGCCACCGGCATGGCCGACGAGCTGCTAACCACCCTCTGCCTGGCCACGCCAGCACCGGTTGTCGTGGCTCCGGCGATGAATCAGCAGATGTATCTGCATGCCGCCACCCAGGCCAACCTGCAACTGTTAGCCCAGCGCGGAGTGCAGCTGTGGGGGCCGGCCTCCGGTTCCCAGGCCTGTGGCGATGTGGGACCAGGACGCATGCTCAATCCGGATGAACTGGTTGCCGAGTGCATCCGTTTTTTCGCCAAACCAAAACTGGATCTGCACATCCTGATTACCGCCGGGCCAACCCGCGAGGCATTGGATCCGGTGCGTTACATCAGTAACCACAGCTCCGGCAAGATGGGATTTGCCCTGGCCGCGGCCGCTGCCGAACTCGGCGCCAACGTCACGCTCATCGCAGGCCCAGTCAACCTGCCGACGCCACCAGGGGTTCGCCGCATCGACGTGGAAAGTGCCCTACAGATGCATACAGTCGTCATGGCCGAAGCGGCCCAGCAGCAGATCGTCATCGGCTGCGCCGCCGTCGCCGATTACCGTGCGGTGGACATTGCCCCTCAAAAAATCAAGAAATCGGCCGATGAACTGACGCTGACCCTGGTGAAGAATCCCGACATCATCGCCGACGTCGCCGCCTTGCACGCCAAACCGTTCGTCGTCGGCTTCGCCGCCGAGACCCGCGATGTCGAGCACTATGCCCTCGACAAGATGGCCCGCAAGAAGCTGGACATGATCGCGGCCAACGATGTGGCTCGGGAAGGACAAGGCTTCAACAGCGATGATAATGCGCTGACCGTATTCTGGCCCGGTGGTCGTCAAGAGCTGCCACTGGCTCGCAAAACCGAGGTGGCCCGCCACCTCTTGGCTCTCATCATCAAGAAGTACCAGCATGAAACAGATTGAACTGAAGATCCTCGACTCACGCATCGGCCATGAATTTCCGCTGCCGGAATACGCCACTCCGGGTTCAGCCGGTCTCGACCTGCGGGCCTGTCTGGATGCCGCCGTTGAGTTGGCACCCGGTGCGACCACCCTGCTGCCAACCGGCCTGGCCATTCACATCGCCGATCCGGGGCTGTGCGCCACTATCCTGCCGCGCTCTGGCCTCGGCCATAAGCACGGCATCGTGTTGGGCAACCTTGTGGGCCTGATTGACTCCGACTACCAGGGGCAACTGATGGTCTCGGTATGGAACCGTGGCCAGCAGAGCTTCACCATCCAACCCGGGGAGCGCATCGCCCAGTTGGTATTCCTGCCGGTGGTACAGGCCAGCTTCACCATCGTCGACGAATTCGATAGCAGTGAGCGGGGCGAAGGCGGTTTCGGCTCCTCCGGACGCCATTAATCGTCATATGACTCGAGTAATGTACCGGGCGGCATTTGGCCCGGTACCGGGCACCACCCATTGTCTTCTTGTTGAGGGATCATTCGGATATGACAAGTCTCACCGCTACCGCGCCCGCGACTCAGACGCCCCATCGTCGTGAGCAGATACTGCAAGCACTGGCGCATATGCTGGAGCATCAGGCAGGCCAACGCATCACCACCAAGAGTCTGGCCGCCGAGGTGGGCGTCTCTGAAGCGGCGCTGTATCGGCACTTCCCGAGCAAGGCTCGCATGTTCGAGGGGTTGATCGACTTCATCGAAGAGACGCTGCTCTCCCGCATCAATCTGATCCTCAAGGAGGAGAAGGCCACGCTGGTGCGTTGCGAGCGGATCCTGCAACTGCTGCTGATGTTCGCGGAACGCAATCCGGGGATCACCCGCATCCTGACTGGCGATGCCCTGCAAGGAGAGCATGAGCGACTGCGCGATCGGGTGACCCACATGTTTGACAAGCTTGAAAGCCAGCTCAAACAGGTGCTCAGGGAACGCAAACTGCGTGAAGGACAAGGCTTTTCCGTGGATGAGGCCCAATTGGCGAATCTTCTGCTAGCTTATGTGGAGGGACGATTGAGTCAGTTTGTGCGCAGCCAATTCCGGCTTCGTCCAACCGCTAACTTTGAAACCCAATGGCAATTTATTCATAACCAGTTGCTACAAAGCTGATGGCGGGGGTTCGGTTTCCCGCCTTTGCCTATCACAAGGAGCACGCATGGAAACTGAACTGATCGACAACGCCACCCACTGGCTGACCACCAACCAGACCCTGCTCATCGAATATGGGGTCAACATTACGGCCGCACTGCTGACGCTCCTCATCGGCTGGCTGGCTGCCAACCTGCTGACTGGCGGCATGGTCCGGCTGATGAAAGCCCGTAACCTGGACTCCACCATCACCGACTTCATCGGTAATCTGGTGAAGTACGCCATCCTCGCCTTCGTGCTGATCGCCGCACTCAGCCGCATCGGTGTGCAGACCGCCTCGTTTGTCGCGGTGATCGGTGCCGCAGGTCTGGCCGTTGGCTTGGCTTTGCAGGGCTCACTCTCCAACTTCGCCTCCGGCGTGCTCATCATACTGTTTCGCCCGATCAAGGCGGGTGAGTTCGTCGAGGTAGCAGGCACCGCCGGTGTGGTGCAAACCGTCCAGATCTTCACCACGGTTCTGACTACGGGTGATAACAAGATGGTGGTGGTCCCTAACGGCACCATTTTGAATGGCACCATAGTCAACTACTCACGGATGGAAACTCGCCGCGTCGATATGAGTTTCAACCTGGCCTACGATGTCGATCTGCGCAGCGCCAAGGAGTTGCTGGAACGACTGGTGCGCGAGGAGAGCCGCATCCTGCCAGAGCCGGCACCCGTGATTGCCGTCGCCGCACTGACCGATACCGCCGTACAACTGGTGGTTCGTCCCTGGGTCAAGAACGGCGATTACTGGGATGTCTTCTTCTCGTTTCAGGAGCGAGCCAGCCTGGCCTTCGCCGCTGAGGGGTTCAAACGGCCACTGCCCCAGGTGGCCATGGTGCCAAAGAGCTAGCCATCTTGCTGCCGGACAACAAAAAAGAGGGGAGGACCTGGTCCACCCCTCTTGTTTTGCATCGGTGTTGAAAATTACTTGGTCGGCAGTTCCATATCGGCACTGACATCCACACCGGTGGCGGTAAAGTCCATGCCAGAGCTCAGGCGAACACCACGCAATCCATTGATCATCGCTTGGCCAGCCTTCAGCTCTTCAACCTCAGCCGCGGCGCGCTCCTTGCGATCGGCAGCCGACAGCGGCATGAAATTCTCATCGGCATAGGCATCATCAGCCGCAGCATTCTCGGTCGCCCCATCCTGAGCCTCGGCTTCTGCTTCGGCGGTCAGAGCCGTCAGCTTGGCCAGTTTATCCTGCAGCAACAGATCAACCGCATCGGCCAGCAGGCCATAATCCAGCCCCAGGTGGAATAGACCATTTGGCTTGATCGCCTGCTTGGCCAGATCGCCGGTCAGAGCGGCAGCGGGTTCACCGGTGAACAGCGCAATATGCTGACCATAGAGACCCAGCTTCAAGGCCCCCGGCAACTTGATCTCGGCAGGCAGCGGAATGTCGATGCTCTGACCATCCGCCGGCAGTGGTGTTGCCGCCAGCTCCGGACGCATCATCGCCAGCATGCTCCACAGTTGTTGCGGTTGCTTGCTGGAGATGGTCGCCATGAAGGAGAGATCGGCAATTTCCGGCATCTCGGTGCCTTCTGGTGCAGGCTTCAGGTTCAACGCTTGCAGATCAATCCCGAAACCTTGGACACCCTGCACCATGCCGGTCATGGCACCGAGCATACCCGGGTTGACTTGCTTGAGTTGGGCTTGAGCCGCGACCAGAGGCTCACAGGTGAATTTAGCCTGGGTGGCACGACTCCACAGGTTGGTCAGCACCGGTGTCAGCTCATCCATATTCAGACCCATCTGATAGGAGAACTTGCTGTGGCCAGCCGACAGATCCGGCAGGAAACCGCGCAGCTTCTGCAGCTGTTCCATGGCGGCGGCATCGGTGGAAACCACCTTCAGCAGGCTGGAGATCTGGATCGGTGACCCGCTGCTCTCGAGCTTGGTATAACCGAAGACGGTTTTCGGCCACAGAGCCGCCATCCCTTCGATCTCACTCTGACAGGCGGCGGTGCGCAACGGCGCAAACTCGGTTGCCGTTTCACCGTCGCTGACCTTATCCAGCAACTTGGCGACCGGATTATCCGCACGGGTCAGAATGCGGATCAGCGCCTCGTGGTTCAGATAGCCCAGCGAGAAGGGTTTGAAACCATACTCCTTGACCATGGCATCCAGCACGCCACTAGCCTTCAACGGCTGCACTGGCTTGGTCAAACCAAAGGCGACGGCCAGCCCCTCATTGGCGGGAATAAGAGCCCCGGCGTCCAGCGTAAAGACCACGAAGCCATCCCGTTTGCCAATGGCCAGATCGACCGGTTGCTTGGCATCTTCAATCAGGGGGTAACGCTTATAGGTGAAACCATCGAGCTTGCCTTCTGTCGCCTTGAGTTGGAAACGGCTCTCGGCCTTGGCCAGGAAGGCATCAAATGCTGCCTCGTCGGCCAGCTTGATCCGGATCACCGGCAGGGCACCGACCGTGTAGAGCGCCGAATCAATCTTGTCACTCAACCCCAGAGTTTCCGGTTTGAAATTCTTGTCCATGACCGCCGCCAGATAGTCGGCATAGAGGCTCAGCATCAGGCGAACACCATCCGGTGCCTTTTCGCCGCTCTCGGTTTCGGATTTCACCAGATCATTGACGAAGCTCTGCATCTCGGCCGGATTAGAGCCGACCGAGAATCCTTCACGAAACGCCGCCAGATCGCTCCAGGACATTGGCTCCAGCCCACCGGCAAAGACCAGGGTATCCGCTGGCACATAATCCAGACTCTGGGCGCCTGACGCACCACCCAACTTGCCCTGCGTGACGTAATAGGCACCACCACCCACCAGAGCTGCCGCAACCAGACCCGCGATTACTCCCTTGTTCATGCAAAAATCCCTCATCGATAAATAATTAAACCCGTGTTCACGAAGGCAATCATGACTGCTCTTCTGAATACCGACAAGTTCGATTGGCTCTTTTTTCCACCCACCCCACAAAGCCCCACCACCGCCACAAATTCAGGGCCGAAAATAGAAAACCCCGCACAGATGGCGGGGCTTAACAGCAGGTAGCAATTGAATAAACACTCAGCTCCGCGTCAGACGCTGACTCAGAGTTGGCATCCGCTCCTGGTGGCCGAGCAGGCGCTGGTCATGCCGATAGCCATCGGTCACCTCAATCTGCCAGTCGCGTTCGAACCGGGCCGCCAAGGCGCGCACCAGCTCATCGAACGTCCAGGCCTCGGCGGCATTGCTATCCAGATGATACAGACCGCTCGCCCGCTCTTGCAGCAGCAGCCATAAGGCATGAGCCGTATCGGTCATAAACGAGCAGGCCGGAACCCACAGTCGACAGGCACCCACCTAGCCCGGCTCC
>JAYRLO010000344.1:0-2388 GCA_041905215.1 Aeromonadaceae bacterium | reverse complement strand
TCCAGCGGGGTCACGGCAGCGCCATCAGCGCCCAGCACATCATCAACAGCATCGGTCAGCACATTGCCACTGACACTCGGCGTATCTTCATCCAGACTGTTGGCGTTGTCGGTAGCTGTCGGGTTATCGTCAGCCACCGTCAGCGCAATCTCTCCAGTTGTTATATCACCAGCCGAATTCTGTGCCTGAATGCCAAAGTTCATCATAAGCGTATCGGCAACATGATCGAGCGGGCCATCCAGATCGACGGTGTAACTACTGCCATCAGCAGCCAGAGTCACGGTGAGCACAGTGACGCCATCAACAGAGCCCACCAGAGTCAGACCATCTGCACTCAACGTCCAGGCGATTGGCTGACCACCAGAGGTGAGCGCAGGCTGTGAATCAGCAGACAAGAAAGTCACGGTGCCAGTGTCACCGGCAAAATCGACATTCAGACTCCCCGTGAGCGAGGTTGGAGCGCCACCAGCGGTGGAGCCGTTGACCAGATCCACATCCCCAGAGCCAGACGTCGTCAAATTGGTTTCAGAAAGGGCGGCGGGATCCGGTGCCATGACAGGCGGCGGGATCACAACGACAGTCGCGGCGACGCCAGCAGGGTCCGCGACATCCAACAAACCAGAGCTCTGATAAGTAGTGTCAAAACCTGCGGTGGCCAGGGTTGCATCACCAGTTCGATCGATGGAGACGAAACCACCATTACCACTACCACCGGCGCCACCACCACCCGCAGCAGGAGCACCACCAGCAGCCGTGGCCTCAAGATTCAACGTCGGATCCACACCTTGGAGCAGTGCTTGCTGAATGGCCGCAATTTCCGGATTTGTACTTTGTGGCAGCCCCTCGCCGAAATCGATGGCTGGAGCCACTGACTCGGATTGGGCAGCCGCAGTTGGCGGCTCTAGCTGCAATGTCGCATTATCCGCTATCTGCAGCACCGAACCAGCAGGGAGAACCTCACCTTGATGTACGGGACGAGTCGTTCCATCGGCCAACACGACCATTACATCACCGGTTGATTGCACCACTTGCATCGGTGCCTGAATTGTCTGAGTACGCATAGCAGCCTCCACCCAAAACGGGTTCCTTTGTTCAAGCTTAGGAGGCAAACGCCAAGTGATCCGTATCAAACATTTCCCGATATACGAGTCGTTTCGCTGCGCAAAAGTTCGAAAATCGAATAGTTATATGCGGAATTAGAGGAATTGCTCGAATGCGGATTCATTTGTCGACATTTTTATCAACAGATAAAAAGGCAGAGATGGGCAGGGAAGAAAATAGGAAAGGGGGACGCTCGTTTATCTCGATGTTTGGTCATCGCGAGCTTCGCTTATGAACCAACCACCGCCATCGCGAGCCACGCTTGCTCTACAAAAAAACGATATCAGAGCCCTAATGCTTGTCCGTTAATAGGTTCGGGATAGACAACCTCTCTCACCAACTCGCCGTAAACCCTTCCCTGGGGGCTCGATGGCGGCATCCCTGCCGCCAACGGTTGGCTCAAAAGGCTATCTCTCCCTCGCTAACTGATTGGCATTGATAACAGAGCCCAATCAATCGCTACCAAAGAGATCGCGGGTATAGACCTTTGCGGCAACATCCAGAAGATCTTCGGCCATCCGATTCGAAACAATCACATCGGATATCTGTTTGAACTCGTTGAGATCGTGAATGACGCGAGAATTGAAAAAGTGGTCCATCTTGAGAACCGGTTCATACACCACGACTTCGATACCCTTGGCTTTGATCCGCTTCATGACCCCCTGGATCGAGGAGGCTCGAAAATTATCCGATGCCGCCTTCATAATCAGGCGATAGACACCCACCACCTTAGGCTGACGGCTGATAATCGAATCGGCAATGAAGTCTTTGCGCGTGGTGTTTGAGTCAACGATGGCGCGGATCAGGGTATTGGGCACATCGTGATAGTTGGCCAGCAACTGCTTGGTATCCTTGGGCAGGCAATAACCGCCATAACCGAATGACGGATTGTTGTAATGGCTACCGATGCGCGGATCCAGACCGACCCCATCGATAATTTGGCGACTGCTCAAGCCTCGGGTTTCCGCGTAGGTGTCCAATTCGTTGAAGAAGGCAACCCGCATCGCCAGATAGGTATTGGCAAATAATTTGATTGCCTCTGCCTCACATGGATCGGTTAACAGAACCGGAACATCTTTCTTGATCGCGCCTTCCTGCAGCAAATTGGCAAATGCCTGACCACGCTCCGAACATTCACCCACTATGATGCGGGATGGATATAGGTTGTCATACAACGCCTTTCCTTCGCGCAAAAACTCCGGCGAAAAGAGTACATGGTCGCACTGCAGCTCCTGCTTGATGCGTTCGATAAAGCCAACCGGGATCGTCGATTTGATCACCATGACA
>JAYRLO010000048.1:0-13480 GCA_041905215.1 Aeromonadaceae bacterium | reverse complement strand
AGAAGAACGTTTCGGCTCGCAGGCGGAAATTGTCACTGCCTTGCACGAAATGGGCTACGAGAACATTAACCAGTCCAAGGTCTCGCGGATGCTGAGCCGTTTTGGTGCGGTGCGAACCCGCAATGCCAAGATGGAGATGGTATACTGCCTCCCGGTCGAGTTGGGTGTGCCTACCATCAACAGCCCGTTGAAGAACCTGGTGCTGAATGTCGACCACAATGGCTTCCTGTTGGTGATCCACACCAGTCCGGGAGCCGCCCAGCTGATCGCCCGTCTGCTGGACTCGCTGGGCAAGGCCGAAGGCATTCTCGGCACCATAGCTGGCGATGACACCATCTTCATCACGCCAACCGCCGAAACCGATATGGACGAGCTGTACGAATCCGTACTCGAGCTTTTCGAACATACGGGTTAGTACGGATTGCGCATAAAAAACCCGGCCAATGCCGGGTTTTTTGTTATCTGGCGCCACCAAATACCAGCACCTAATCATGCAACAGCGACAAGGTAGCACACGCTGACTCGCCGTGAACCCATCCATGGGGGCTCCGCCGCGCCATCCCTGGCGCAGAGGGTCAGCTTAGCGCTACCCCGTCTCTGTGACAGGTGATCGACTATTCGGAGCTATTTAGCGCGTCAGCATCACGCCGCCTTGCTGCAGGAAGGTCTGTGACGGGGCAAAGAAAGCGGCCCCCGTCAGCGCCCGGGTGTAACGCAGCAGATGGTCGTAATGACCCGAGGCATCACCATCCACCATGCTACGCAGCATATCGACGAAATGGTCCGGTGTGTGGCAACAGCTGATGAAGTAGAGACCCTGCTGCTCCAGCGAGCCCCATGGCATGGACTGCCGCAGGATCTCCTTGCTGCTGCCAGCCTCATCCTTCAAATTGACCCGCTTGATGTGACTGGTTAGCGGTTTGTCGGCCGACGCATATTCGATGTTATCCTGCTTGGTGCGGCCAATCGTATCTTCCTGTTGTTTCAGATCCAGTCGCTGCCACTGCGCCATCGCATGCTGATAGCGCTGGACATGCAGATAGCTACCACCCGCAAACTGGCCATCGGCGACCAGGGCGACCTCGGCTCTATGTTCTCCCTGGGGATTTTCCGTCCCATCGACGAATCCAGTCAGATCCCGAAAATCGAGGAAACGGAAACCCCGCAACTCCTCGCGTAATTGCACCTTGTCGGCCAGCCGGGCCATCAACCGCTGGCCAGCCAGATGCAGCACATCGACACGCTCGCCTCGGAGCTGAAAAAAGAGATCAAAGGGCGTCGCTGGCATCTGCCGCTCACCACTCCCGATGACCGGAAATGGAGCCAGCAGCGGCGGGCGCATGGCATAGAGTCGATCCCATACGTCCGCCCCGATACCGACCAGACCACTGAAGTTCGCCTCCGGATAGCTGGTCGCCAATTCTTGGCACAACTCCGGGAAATGCATCAGTGCCAGCCTGACTTCCTGTTCGGCACCAGGTAACACATCCATCATCAGGTAATAGCCATGCAGATTCGGCTCGGCACAAACGCCTCGTTGGGCCAGATCGGCGATAGGGGTATTCGACATCACAGGGTCTCCTTTGCAACTCGTTGCCACTCACTATACGTCATCACAACCTAAAAGAGTGTGCGCGCGGAACGATGAAGCGTTCGAGGCGTAAAAAGAAGCCGTTCCCATTTTGGGTTGGTGCCAAGCCAGCACGGTCAGGGAATCGAACCAAAAAAAAGAGACCCATAGGGTCTCTGATACTAGAGCTGGTGTACCAATGACACAGCGGGAGGCTTGCACCGACCGCGAGTCTGGGGACTAGAGTGCCTCGTCGTCCACTTCGCCGGTACGAATCCGCACCACATGGGCCAGATCGTAAACGAAGATCTTGCCGTCACCGATCTTACCGGTGTAGGCCGCCTTGCAGATAGCCTCGATGATGCTCTCTACATTTTCACTGCTACTGGCAATTTCCAGCTTCACCTTCGGCAAAAAGTCGACCTGGTATTCGGCACCGCGATAGAGTTCGGTATGGCCCTTTTGTCGACCAAAACCTTTCACTTCGGATACTGTCATACCGTCAACGCCCAGAGCCGCTACCGCCTCACGCACGTCATCGAGCTTAAAGGGTTTAATGATTGCACTGATAAGCTTCATACCTTGTCTCCCGCTCCCTGGTTGATATGGGGTTTAGCAAACTAATTCAATGTCTGTGCCACATTAATAATATTCTTATAATTCAATACGATAGTAACATTTAACTTCAAAGGCAGACTATCTTTCATTCCAATTGGTGCAGTCACACTCAAGATGTCACCAGACTGGGCACCATAATAGTGCACCCCAGTCTCTTAATGACTACGACTCTCGGAACCGGACTCCTCGCGCACAAACGCTCGCCACGCCAGCAACAGATGCCGCAGATCGTCGAGGCCGCACCCCGACATCTGCTCCTCATCGTAGTAGGCCATGTCGGGCTCTAGCTCATCGGCAAATTCCAGTTGCACCACATTGGCCGAAATCTCGGCCTCCTCATCGCCCAACTGCAGGGTATAGTTTCCCGAATGCAGGGAGATCACCTCAACCTCACCCTGCTGTACCCGTTCGATATCGCGCAACACCTGCTCGAGCAGCGGCAGATCGGTCGCTATCTGCTCATTCAGCCAGTGACCAAAGGCTTCATGGCCCATGGCCAATCTGGCCTGCAAACGACCATCCGCCTGTCTGATAAATTCGTAATCCATAATTAAGCCCTCACGGCATGCTTGTTCTTAGTCTAGCGCCATAAATAGCCCAGATAAAAACAGGGCGCCCAAAGGCGCCCCGTGATGCCCAAATCACGCTCAAACCGGAACCTGCAGAATCACCTTCTCGGCCTTGGCGGTATAACTGGCGATCTGGTTGAAGTTCAGGTAGCGATACACATCTGCGGCCAGGGTTTCCAACTCGCGCGCATAGCTCTGATACTCTTCGACCGTCGGAATACGGCCCAGAATTGCCGCCACTGCCGAGAGCTCGGCGGAGGCGAGATAGACGTTGGCCCCCTGTCCCAGACGGTTCGGGAAGTTACGGGTTGAGGTCGAAACAACGGTCGTGTTGTCGCCAACCCGCGCCTGATTCCCCATGCAGAGCGAACAGCCCGGGATCTCGATCCGTGCACCGACACGCCCGAAGATGCCGTAGTAACCCTCTTCGGTGAGTTGATCTCTGTCCATCTTGGTCGGCGGCGCGATCCACAGACGGGTCGCGAGCTGCCCCTTGAACTGATTGAGCAGCTTACCGGCCGCACGGAAGTGACCGATGTTGGTCATGCACGAACCGATGAACACCTCGTCGATAGTGTCACCAGCCACGCTGGAGAGCAGGCGGGCATCATCCGGATCGTTCGGTGCACAGAGGATCGGCTCCTTGATGCCGTCCAGATCGATCTCGATGATTGCCGCATACTCGGCATCGGCATCGGCACTCATCAGCTCCGGCTTGGCAAGCCAGGCTTCCATCGCCTGGATGCGACGGCTGATGGTGCGAGCATCGCCGTAGCCCTCGGCCAGCATCCACTTGAGCATGACGATGTTGGAGTTCAGATACTCGGCGATCGGTGCCTCATCCAGCTTGATGGTGCAACCGGCGGCGGAGCGTTCGGCACTGGCATCCGCCAGTTCGAAGGCCTGTTCGACCTTGAGTTGCGGCAGACCTTCGATCTCCAGAATACGACCGGAGAAGATGTTCTTCTTGCCCGCCTTCTCGACGGTCAGCAGCCCCATCTGAATGGCCTGATAAGGAATGGCGTGCACCAGATCCCGCAGGGTGATGCCTGGCTGCATGGTGCCCTTGAAACGCACCAGGACCGACTCCGGCATATCCAACGGCATCACACCGGTCGCGGCAGCAAAGGCCACCAGACCAGAGCCGGCCGGGAAGGAGACACCGATCGGGAAACGGGTATGGGAGTCACCACCGGTACCGACGGTATCCGGTAGCAACATGCGATTGAGCCAGCTGTGGATGACGCCATCACCGGGACGCAAGGAGACGCCGCCACGGTTCATGATGAAGTCCGGCAGGGTGTGGTGAGTCTGCACGTCGATGGGCTTGGGATAGGCGGCGGTGTGACAGAAGGACTGCATCACCAGATCGGCAGAGAAGCCCAGGCAGGCCAGATCCTTGAGCTCATCGCGCGTCATGGGGCCGGTGGTGTCCTGAGAGCCAACGGTCGTCATCTTGGGCTCACAGTAGGTGCCCGGACGCACACCCGCGACACCACAGGCCTTACCGACCATCTTCTGAGCCAGGGTGTAACCCTTGCCGGTATCGGCCACCGGCTGCGGGCGCTGGAATACGTCCGAGAACGGCAGACCCAGCGCCTCGCGGGCCTTGTCCGTCAGGCCGCGGCCGACGATCAGCGGAATACGGCCACCGGCGCGCACCTCATCCAGCAGCACCTCGGTCTTGAGCTCGAAGGTCGCGATGACCTCGTCGCTGCCATGACGGGTGACCTTGCCTTCGTACACATAGATGTCGATGACATCGCCAGTGTTCATCTTGCTGACATCCAGCTCGATGGGCAGGGCGCCTGCATCTTCCATGGTGTTGAAGAAGATGGGAGCAATCTTGCCACCCAGCACGAAGCCACCGGCGCGCTTGTTGGGTACGTTGGGAATATCGTCGCCCATGAACCAGAGCACCGAGTTGGTGGCTGATTTACGGGAGGAGCCGGTGCCGACCACATCACCCACATAGACCAGCGGGAATCCCTTGGCCTTCAGGGCATCCAGGGTCTTGATGGGGCCAACGACCCCTTCTTGGTCTGCCTCGATACCCGGACGGCTGTTTTTCAGCATCGCCAGGGCATGTAACGGGATATCCGGGCGCGACCAGGCATCCTGGGCCGGGGAGAGATCATCGGTATTGGTTTCGCCGCTGACCTTGAATACGGTCAGGGTAACCTTGTCCGCCAGCTTGGGGCGCGACAGGAACCATTCTGCATTCGCCCAAGACTCCATCACCTGCTTGGCATAGGAGTTCCCCGCCTGCAGCTTGGTTTGGACATCGTGGAAGGAATCAAACAACAGCAACGTATGGGACAGAGCCTTGGTTGCAATCGGGGCCAATGCGGCATCATCGAGCAGATCGATGAGCGGCTGAATGTTGTAGCCACCCTGCATGGTGCCCAACAGTTCGACGGCACGTTCAGCAGTGACAATCGGCGAGGAGGCCTCGCCCTTGGCCACCGCCGCCAGAAAACCAGCCTTCACATAGGCGGCTTCATCGACACCCGGTGGAATGCGATTCGCCAGCAGATCCAGCAACAACTCCTCTTCACCTGCCGGTGGGTTCTTCAGCAGCTCAACCAGAGCAACAACCTGCTCGGCATTCAGCGGGGTCGGTGCCACACCTTGGGCGGCACGCTCGGCCACATGTTGACGATAGCTCTCTAGCACTGTGGATTCCTCTTAACTGTTCAAGTGGTCTCACGACGATATCGCACGTTGTCGAATGACGACTTTCATCCATGAATCGGCCGTTCAGGCCCGGTAAAGTGCGTATAACTATATAGATTTCAAGATTTAATTAAAAACAGAACCGCTATCTGGCCCAGAAAGCCTCGCCCAACTACATGCCAAAAGTATCGCCAAACAACAGATACGCAGAACTATCTCCGCTATCTGCCTGGCCATAAGCCAAATATACAGGGCCTAAAAAGGTATCGGAGCCGACATAGATACTGGCGGCATTCTGCATGTCATTCCAGTTAATCTCGGACTTGGCGGCCCAAATATTTCCTCGCTCCAGCGAGAAGCCCAGATAGAGCGGCGATTTGAAGGCACCAAAATTGTTATCCAGCAGCCGATAGCTGTAGATCATGGCGCCAAACAACTTATAACGCCCACTCAGCTGATAGCGCTGATAGCCGGAGAGATTGAACAGCCCCCCCAGATCCTGCAAGTACATGGGCTGCAGATCGCTAACGGCAGAACCACCACCCGAGAGACGCATATTCAGCGTATGACGCTCATACAGCCGGATTGGCTGGATCAGGCTAAGTTCGGAGACCAACCCCCACTCCCGATCGGTGGTCAGATCTTCCCCTCCTTGGCTATGAGCATAGGTCATGCGCCCCGACAGATAGTGGCCCCGCTCCGGGAATGCCCGGCTATCGAGGCTATCCAGATCGTAGCCCAGATAGGGGCCCCAGGTATAAACCGTGGTATCAGAGGAGGCCCCTTGCAGATCGAGCACCGAGCGGGCAGCTCGCATCCCCAGAGCCACTTGCTGCCAAGGCTGCGGATTCCACCCCAACTCACTGTCGATCCCCCAGGTTCCCGACTCCATATCCACATAGTTGGATGATGACGATCCGATCGATTGATCATCCCAGATCCGCTGGGCCTGACTCAAATAGAGCGAGCGGGTCTCGTTGTCATAGCCACCACCCAATTGCCAGTAGTAGCGCTGCTGGGCATCAAACGGCGTGTAGAACTCGCTGCGCAGATGCTTCCAGGTACCCAGGCTGAACTCGTTGCGCAGCTCACCACCATAGTTGTTGAGATTGGTCAGGGTATAGGCGACCCCGTAGGAGTAGTTGGAGCGGGAACTGAAATCCTCCTCGATGGCAAAGGTGAAATCGAGGTAATTGGGCCCCCACCCCTTCTCGGTGGCATTAACCACCAGGACGTTTTGCCCCTGCTCCTCGTCAATCTGATAGGTCACCCGTTCGAAGGTGCCCAGGGCATTGATGCGCTCGATGCCCGCCTCCAGATTCTCATTGGTCTGCACCTTGCCGGTCTCGACCTGCAGCATCCCTTTGATCACCTCATCGCTGAGACGCGAATTGTTATGGATGACAATCTTGTCGAGATAGTAGGCGGGCTGCCCGCTCAACTGGGCCCGCCGATCCAGTTTGCCGCTCAGATACGCCTCATACACTTCCGGCGAGACCGACAGAGCCTGCAGCTGCTTGGCCATGCCCCGAGCCGCCGATTCGCCTCGCCCAACAATTTCTGGCATCAGGGAAAAGTCGGACACCGAATAGCTGCTCACCTCGGGTGTCAGCAACAGATCCTGCTTGCGTAATAGATTCAACTGCCGCTCTGTTCCGGAGCGCGTCATATAGGTCGTCAGCTGATCGACCAGACCGAAGGCAGAGTTGAGTTCACTCTTGGGTTTGAGCTTGTCGGAGATATCCACGGCTATGATGATATCCGCCCCCATCTTGATGGCGATATCGATGGGCAAGTTGTTGACGATACCACCGTCGGCCAGCAGCTTATTGTCAATCTCGACCGGTTTGAGCGCCCCGGGGATCGACATCGATGCCTGCATCACCAGAGCCAGGTTGCCGTGATCCAGGACCACCGGCTGCACGGTTTCCATGTCGGTGGCGATCGCCCGATAGGGCAAGGGCAACTCGTTGAAGCTGCGCTGCTCCGGCAGATTGGAGGTTGCCTCCCGCAACAGGGCCGCCATCCCCTGCCCCTGATACATCCCCTCGGGCAGCTTCACCTTGCCATCACTGAGGCCAATATCGGTCTGCAATTGGAATTCATCGGCCTGCACCTTCTTGCGCAACGACAAATCCTGCCGGGTCACCTTGTCCTGGTAGCCCTTGTTCCAATCCATCTGCAGAGTCTTGTTGGTGACTTCATCGGCCGAATAGCCGAGCGCATACATGCCGGCGACATAGGAGCCCATGCTGGTTCCCAATACCATGTCGACCGGGACGTGCATCTCCTCCAGCACCTTAAGCACCCCCAGATGGGCGGCCCCCTTGGCTCCACCGCCGCTGAGAACCAACGCAATCCTGGGCCTCTCAGCCGTTTCGGGCTCGGCCACAGATGGCATCGAAACTGCGGTACCCAAAGCCCAGAGGCATATCAGGCTTACCCAGCCGAGGAGTCGTCGCGTTGCCATTGGTCTGCTCATTCCATTCACGTTGTCATTGCCCCACCCGAGAGGAGAAATATGCTAGCGATATTGCAACACAAACAGAAGCGATGCCGTCCCATTGTCAAACTGATGCTGTCGGTAAGCGCAAATCAGCTCAGTGTCACCACCAGCCACAGTGACCCCATCAGTACGGGTTGATGCAGCAGGTAAACAGCCAGTGAGTTCCGCCCCAGCCAGACCAGAGGGCGTAGCAACGCCAGTGAACCATCCGGCCAGCGTCCATTACGCCAATGACCGACCGCCATCCCCAGCAGAACGACACCAAACCAGGGCAATAGAGGCACATAGTCTTCGGTTAATGGCTTGTTAGCCGCCAGCCCTAGCCAGTTGAGTGCACGCGGGTTCATCGCCTCGAAGCCCAAAGAGCCAACCAGCAAACAGGCGCAGGCCAGTAGACAGAGTGGAACCGGGCGCGCCAGCCAGCCCAACCGCAGCCCCTGCCGCCCCAGACACTGGGCCAGGGCGATGAAGTGCAACACCCCAAAGTAGATGAAGCGCTCGCCGAACATCAGCCAGGAGATGAGTGAAATCAGCAGCGCACTGCCGACGATCAGCGACCAGCGACGCCAGAAGTGGCGCGCACTGACCTCCCGACCCAGCACCAGACTGACACCGACCAGAAACAGAAACAGCGAGACAATCAGATTACGCCAGCCAATCCAGCGCCAGTCACTCAGCATCTCGAAATGGGCCAGGTGCCAGTAGGTCAGATCGAAACAGAAATGAAAGATCACCATCATGACGATGGCGACGCCCCGCAGGGCATCGAGGCCAGCGAGCCGTCCAGCCCCCCCAGCCCTTGAATTTGGTTGCATCGCCCCTCCCTGATAACTCGCCCGCAGTGGCGAGATGCCTCCGCATGATGCCGTCCAGCCATGAAAAAGGCTATGTCCCAATTATGTGTTGATGGGTCCATCCGATGCTGGTCTGGAGTCCGGACGAACGCAGACACGTCGTGAATACGTCCTTGTAGCCTCGATGGCGGCATCCCTGCCGCCAACGGTCTGCTTTTCGTCCAGACTCCATCCATCTGCCGATCTGTTCCGACGCATTACAGCGACTTAGGTAGCGCTAAGCTGACCCTCTGCGCCATGGATGGCGCGGCGGAGCCCCCATGGATGGGTTCACGGCGAGTCAGCGTGCGCCACCTTGTCGATGTAGCAGAAATCCTCAACCGGCAACTAGGACAGAACCATGAAAAAGGCCACTCCGCAGGGAGTGGCCTCTTCAAACATCTGATACGCGATGTGATTTAGCGTCTCTTCGTGACGCCGCTTCTTAGCGTTTCTTGGCCTTGGCGTTCGGCAGGTCGGTGATGGAGCCTTCGAACACTTCGGCGGCCAGACCCACTGACTCATGCAGCGTCGGGTGGGCGTGGATGGTCAGCGCGATGTCTTCGGCATCGGCGCCCATCTCGATGGCCAGGCCAATTTCACCCAACAGCTCGCCGCCGTTGGTGCCGACGATGGCGCCACCGATGACGCGGCCGGTCCCCTTGTCGAAGATCAGCTTGGTCATGCCGTCGGCACAATCCGAGGCGATGGCGCGACCCGAGGCGGCCCACGGGAAGACGGCGCTCTCGTAGTTAATGCCCTGCTGCTTGGCCTCCTTCTCGGTCAGGCCGACCCAGGCAATCTCTGGTTCGGTGTAGGCGATGGAGGGGATCACCTTGGGATCGAAATAGTGCTTCTTGCCAGCGATGACTTCCGCCGCCACGTGGCCCTCATGCACCCCTTTGTGCGCCAGCATCGGTTGACCGACGATGTCGCCGATGGCGAAGATATGCGGCACATTGGTACGCAGCTGCTTGTCCACCTCGATGAAGCCGCGCTCGGTGACCGCCACGCCGGCCTGCTCGGCATCCAGCACCTTACCGTTCGGCACCCGGCCCACCGCCACCAGCACGCTGTCGTAGCGCACCGGCTCGGCTGGGGCATGCTTGCCTTCGAAGGAGACATACAGACCATCGGCCTTGGCCTCCACCGCCGTCACCTTGGTCTCCAGCATCAGGTTGAACTTGCCTTCGACCCGCTTGGTGTAGACCTTGACCACGTCCTTATCGGCTGCCGGCACCAACTGATCGGCGAACTCGACCACGTCGATCTCGGCGCCCAGCGCCGAGTAGACGGTGCCCATCTCCAGGCCGATGATGCCGCCACCCAGCACCAGCAACTTGCCGGGTACCGTCTTGAGCTCCAACGCATCGGTTGAGTCCCAAACGCGGGGGTCGTCATGGGGAATGAAGGGCAGCTTCACCGGACGGGAGCCCGCCGCGATGATGGCGTTGTCGAAGTTGACCACCGTCTTGCTACCATCGGCCGCCGTGACTTCCAGGCTGTGAGACGCGGTGAACTTGGCGACACCGTTGACCACCTGCACCTTGCGCTGCTTGGCCATGCCAGCCAGACCACCGGTCAGCTTGCCGACTACTTTTTCTTTCCACAGACGGATCTTGTCGATATCGGTATGGGGCTCACCGAAGACGATGCCGTGAGCGGCCAGCGCCTTGGCCTCCTCGATGACCTTGGCGACGTGCAACAGCGCCTTGGAGGGGATACACCCCACATTCAGACAGACACCACCCAGGGTGCTGTAACGCTCGATCAGTACGGTATCGAGCCCGAGATCGGCACAGCGAAACGCCGCCGAATAACCGGCAGGGCCTGCACCGACCACGACCACCTGAGTCTTAATTTGATTGCTCATCATGACCTCTTTTCTTCCCAGTTGCCGCCCGGGCTCCGAGCCTCTGGCGGCAAGCATACAGTCAATGTGCTTCGGATCTGAAGCAAACGGGCAGGCGACTGCCTACCCGCTCACATTCAGAGGACCAGACGACGAATATCCGCCAGCGCCCCACTCAGGGTGGTGATGAAACGGGCGCCGTCGGCACCGTCGATCACGCGATGGTCGTAGGAGAGTGCCAGCGGCAACGTCAGACGTGCCTCGAACTCCTTGCCATTCCACTTGGGTTTGAAATCGGACTTGGAGACCCCGAGGATCGCCACTTCCGGCGCGTTGACGATCGGGGTGAAGCTGGTGCCACCGATGCCGCCCAGGCTGGAGATGGTGAAGCAGCCACCCTGCATGTCGGAGGAGGTCAGCTTACCGGCGCGGGCCTTCTTGGATATCTCGGCCAGATCCTGGGAAAGCTCGTAGATCCCCTTCTTGTTGACGTCGCGCACCACGGGCACCACCAGACCGTTGGGGGTATCCACCGCCACACCGATGTGAATGTACTTCTTCATGATGAGGGTGGTGCCATCTTCCGAGAGCGAGCTGCAGAAGCGCGGATGAGCCTCCAGCGCCTTGGCCGCCGCCTTCAGGATGAACACCAGCGGTGTGATCTTGAAGCCCAGTTGCTGCTTGTCGGCGATGACGTTCTGCTCCTTGCGGAAGGCTTCCAGATCGGTGATGTCGGTCTCGTCGAACTGGGTGACATGGGGAATCATCACCCAGTTGCGATGCAGATTCGGGCCGGAGATCTTCTGGATGCGGGTCAGCTCAACCTCTTCCACCGGACCGAACTTGGCGAAGTCCACCTTCGGCCATGGCAACACGCCCAGACCGGCGCCACCGGCCACACCGGCTGGTGCCGACTCGGCCCGCTGAATGGCGGCCTTGACGTAGGCCTGCACATCCTCTTTCTGGATGCGCCCCTTGCGCCCTTCACCCTTGACCTTGGCCAGGTTGACACCAAACTCGCGCGCCAGACGACGCACCGCCGGTGAGGCGTGAACATAGGCCTCGTTGGCAACGAACTCACCCTTGTCGGCGACCCGCTCTTCGGCCTTGGCCACCGGCGCCGGTGCCGCCTGCGGAGCTGGGGCTGGAGCCGGTGCCGCTGCGACGGCCGCAGGTGCCGGGGCAGCCACCGGAGCCGCGCCTGCCACCTCGAAGATCATGATGGGCGAGCCGGTGACCACCTTGTCACCGAGCGCCACCTGGATCGATTTGACCACACCGGCGACGGGGGCCGGCACTTCCATCGAGGCCTTGTCGCCCTCGACGGTCAGCAGGGATTGATCCGCCTCGACGCGGTCGCCCACCTTGACCAGGATCTCGGTGACGGCGACTTCATCGCCGCCGATATCCGGAACATTGATCTGCTGTTCGGCGCTTGCCGCAACAGCTGCCGCAGCCACCGGGGCCGGTGCAGCCGCCTCAGGAGCGGACGCCGCCGCAGCGCCACCAGCCACCTCGAACGCCATGATCAGCGAGCCGGTGCTCACCTTGTCACCCAGCGCCACCTTGATGGCGGTCACCACCCCCGCCTGCGGGGATGGTACTTCCATCGAGGCCTTATCGCCTTCGACGGTCAACAGCGATTGATCCGCCTCGACGTGGTCGCCGACCTTGACCAGGATCTCGGTCACCGCGACCTCATCATCGCCGATATCCGGCACAAAAATTTCGATAGACATTCGCAGTCCCCTTACGCGTACAGCGGATTGATCTTGTCGGCATCGATGCCGAACTTGGCGATAGCCTGGGCCACCAGAGCCTTGTCAATCTGGCCCAACGAGGCCAGCTCGGTCAGCGCAGCCACCACGATATAGCCCTCGTTCACCTCGAAGTGACGACGCAGGTTCTCGCGGCTGTCGGAGCGACCGAAACCATCGGTGCCCAGCACCCGGTAACTTTGTGCCGGGATGAAGGCACGCACCTGCTCACCGTACAGCTTCATGTAGTCGGTGGCGGCAATGGCCGGCGCCTGGTTCATCACCTGGGCGATGTAAGGAACACGCGGCTCGCTCTGCGGATGCAGCATGTTCCAGCGATCGGCGTCCTGACCATCACGGGTCAGCTCGTTGAAGCTGGTGACGCTGTAGACATCGGAGCCGATGCCGTACTCCTCGCCGAGGATCACCGCCGCGCGGCGCACATAGTTCAGGATAGAGCCGGAGCCCATCAACTGTACATGTGCCTTGTCACCGGCCACGGATTCCAGCTTGTAGATACCCTTGCGAATGCCTTCCTCGGCACCCGCCGGCATGGCCGGATGCAGGTAGTTTTCGTTCAGCGTGGTGATGTAGTAGTAGATGTTCTCCGGCTGGTCGCCGTACATGCGGCGCAGGCCGTCCTGGATGATCACCGCCACCTCATAGGCGAAGGAGGGATCATAGGTGACGCAGTTCGGGATGGTGCCAGCCAGGATGTGGCTGTGGCCATCTTCGTGCTGCAGACCTTCGCCGTTGAGCGTGGTCCGGCCGGATGTGGCGCCGAGCAGGAAGCCACGCGCCTGTTGATCGCCCGCAGCCCAGCACATGTCGCCAACCCGTTGGAAACCGAACATCGAGTAGTAGATGTAGAACGGGATCATCGGGCAGTCATTGGTGCTGTAGGAGGTGGCGGCCGCGAGCCAAGAGGACATGGCCCCCAGCTCGTTGATGCCGTCCTGCAGGATTTGTCCCTTCTTGTCTTCCTTGTAGTAGGAGACGATGTCGCGGTCTTGCGGGGTGTACTGCTGGCCGTGCGGGCTGTAAATCCCGATTTGGCGGAACAGACCCTCCATGCCGAAGGTACGCGCCTCATCGGCTA
>JAYRLO010000047.1:0-13573 GCA_041905215.1 Aeromonadaceae bacterium | reverse complement strand
TCGCCATGCGAGAGTAGGACACTGCCAGGCACCCAATTTGACCGCAAGGTCAGTCAGCGAGAGTAGGACACTACTTCGCAGGCATCCAATTAGCGCGAGATGACAAGTCATCTCAAGGCGCGACGAGAAAACGCGGAGCGGTAGTTCAGTTGGTTAGAATACCTGCCTGTCACGCAGGGGGTCGCGGGTTCGAGTCCCGTCCGTTCCGCCACTACATCCAAGCCCAGACTCACGTCTGGGCTTTTTTGTTTTTGAAGATTTTTCCGAAAAATCTTCTCTGTGCTGCTTGATATGGACAAGCCTCCAAGCTCTGTCGCTCGAGATTGGTTTCACTGGCGGAATTGGCTTTATGGCAACCAGTCTTGGGTCGGATTATGCAGCGACACTGTTGAAATGTTAGACTTGAACCTCATTTGTTATTCAGAGGCAGGCTGCATGTTAACGATGGAGCAGCAAGCGATTCATTTACAAAAAGTATCGCGGACATTCGCATTGACCATTCCATTGCTACCCATGCCGTTAGCCGATTGGGTTGGTAATGCTTATTTGCTTTGCCGCATCGTCGATACCATCGAAGACGATGCCGATCTCTCTATCGATCTAAAACAAAAGCATATCCTGAACTATCTTGCTGCGCTTGCTGGAGAACTTGATCCGGTCGAGTGGAGTCAGACGCTTCATCCCCTGCTCTCTGCGTCGACCTCTGCGGGAGAGCGATCTCTGATTGCAGACATTCCCGCTGTGTTGGCTCGCATGGCCTCTTTTCCGGGCTCCGTACGCGACATTCTTATCCGCGGTGTTGGCATCATGAGCCAGGGCATGGCTGCCCAGCAAGAGTGCGCCGTCATCACGCAAGTGACTGACCTGGATCGCTACTGTTACTCTGTCGCGGGTGTCGTAGGCGAACTTCTGACGGAGCTGTTTGCGGTCTATTCTCCATCAATTGCTACTGCGAAAGCGACATTGGCACCCCTGGCTGTCTCCTTCGGTGAGGGGCTGCAACTGACCAACATTCTTAAAGATGTTTGGGAAGATGCTAGTCGAGGGGTCTGTTGGCTACCGTTATGTCAATCAGGAGCTGAGAGCTTTGCTGCTTGCACTCCGAGTCATCAGCGGCATCTTCTTGATGAGCATCTAGCCTTGGCTCATGGGCACCTTCGTGATGCATTAGCCTTTACTCTTCGATTGCCTAGCGACGAGCAAGGATTACGACAATTTTGCTTGTGGGCAATTGGGATGGCTCTTCTGACACTGCGCCGAATCCACGCCGCCTCGGATTTTCACCACTCATCACAAGTTAAGATTTCCCGAAACCAAGTTAAAGGCGTCATCGTCTGGAGCAGAATTTTGGGCGGTTCGATACGCCGCTACAACTCTATTTTCGCTGGTTGGGACGAGGGTTGCCTATGCGACAACGTGATGTGCTCGAGTTGTATCGCCGTGTCTCGGCTTGGAATCGAGATCTGCTGTGACTCACAGAGATAATTTGGCCAGCGAGCGGCTCAACTATCGAGTCCAGCGCGAGCTGATTAGTTTTCTGTATGCCAGCGGAGGGTATGCGCTGCCCGCGCAATTACTCGCCATCTTGCTCGTGGCGTGGCTGGTAAAGCCTTGGGCTCCGGATTCTCTATGGGGTGCCTGGTCATCGATCTGTCTACTTTGCTTGAGCTGCCGTGCTGTTCATCTGTGGTGGCGGCGGTACCACAGATCCGTGTCCAGAATTCGGCTTGAGTACGAGTACTTCATCGGTTCGACATGCACCGCCATCTTTTGGGCCATGGGCCTGCTGTTCTTCATGAGCTACTTGCCTGAATCACAGCGGATGCTTCTGGTATTGCTCTCGTGTTTGTATATCACGGCTTGTTCAGTCCTGTTGCTTAATAGCAAAAGTTGTTTTTATGGGGCAGTGATGCCGATTGGCTTGGCCTTGTGGTTGGAGCTTGCGGCAGAACCCAGTTCCACGACTCCGGTGACTGAGCTGATCTTGTTATTCACCATCTTATTTGCGGAGTTGGCTCGGCGTCGCATCCTGCGCTGGCAGGTTGCGGGGTTACATAACCGATTCATCAGTGCTGCTATGGCTTCTCAGTTGCGTAAACGAACGGAAACCTTGCGTCTCGCCTCTGAACAAGACGGCCTAACCGCGATTGCCAACCGAGGGAAGTTTGAGGAAGAACTCGAGGTGCAATGGCGTCGCTGTGGGCGAGCCGCGGCGCCTCTGTCGTTGGTGTTGCTGGATGTTGATTATTTTAAGCAGTTCAATGACAGATATGGACACCAGGCGGGTGATGAGTGTTTGCGCCAGGTTGCGGCACTCTTGAAGCAAGCGTTGCGGCGTGATGATGATCTCGCGGCCCGCTACGGTGGTGAGGAGTTTGTGCTGCTACTGCCTTTCACCGATCTGCCAGGGGCACTGAGCGTGGCCGAAACGGTTCGTCGGAATTTAGCCAAGTTGGCATTGCCACACAGCGGCTCTTTGGTGGCAAATCAGGTCACCTGCAGTTTGGGTTGTGCTCGGTTGATTCCAGAACCTGAAATAGCATCCAGTGAACTGGTGGAAATGGCCGACGTTGCCTTGTATCGTGCCAAGCGTAACGGTCGAAATCGTATAGAGATAGCAGATTGATCCACAGGAGTATTCGACATGCAGTGTCATCGAATTGAAGAGTTGTTGGAGTTGTTGGAAGCCGCTTGGTTAGCGGAGCAGGATCTGAGCCTGGTACAGTTCGTGGCAAAGATTGCCCAGGAGGCTGGTTTTACTGGTCCCTTGTCCGAACTGAGTGATGACATGCTGATTTATCAGCTGAAGATGCGTGATAAAGGTCAGCAGGAGATGATCCCTGGTTTGGCTAAAGACTGTGTCCCAGATTTCAAGGATGCACTGTTGCGAGCCCGTGGCATCATCAAGTAACCATGAGTGGCGGGAGTCCAAATGAGCGAGTTCCATTTTGCCGAGTTATCACCAGATCTGATTCTGGATGCATTGGCATCGGTTGGCCTCTATCTGGAGTCTGGATTAACGCCACTGAATAGCTATGAAAATCGAGTCTATCAATTCCTGGCGGAGGATCGTCGGCGTTATGTGGCCAAGTTTTATCGGCCGCAGCGCTGGAGTTCCGAGCGGATCCTTGAGGAGCATCGGTTGGCCCTTTTCCTGCGGGAGAACGACGTCAATGTTGCAATTCCCTTGGTATTAAATGGCTCCACGCTTCATCACCATCAAGGCTTCTTGTTTGCCGTGTGGCCGAGCGAGGGGGGGCGACACGTCGAGCCAGATAACCTGGATCAGCTGGAGATGGTGGGGCATCAGTTAGGCTTATGGCACAGCTTGAGTTCGGCCATGCCGTTAGCGGCGCGCGGTTGTTACACCCACCAAAGATTTGTCGCCGAGCCGGTGGCGAGCCTGATACAGAACGCCCCATGGCCGAAGGCTCTGAATGGCGAGTTCTCCTCGCTGTTTGGGACTCTATCCACCGTGTTACAACCGCTGTTAGCTCAACCCGTTGCCCAGATACCGATTCATGGTGACTGCCACATTGGCAATATCCTCTGGCGTGACGGTCCCATGCTGGTCGATCTGGACGACTGTCTGATGGGGCCTGCCATTCAGGATTTGTGGATGTTGTTATCTGGTGATGAGGCAGAACAGCGCATGCAACTGGATGCCTTGTTGGCGGGTTATGAAGAGTTCTGTGAATTTGATCTGGCCCAGTTGCGCCTCATCGAGCCGCTGCGAACCGCGCGGATGATTCACCATCTGGCGTGGTTGGATCGGCGTTGGGATGATCCGGCTTTTCCCAAGGCATTTCCCTGGTTTCATGATGACTCGTTCTGGTTGACGCAGCGTCAGCAGTTGACTGAACAACTGACTCGTCTCAAAGCCCCTCCGTTATCATTGACGCCATATCATTGAGTGAATAGTCTGTGCTGCGACTATTGGGTCATCTGGGCCCGGCAATCTCACAATGACAGGAAATTTCATGAAAAAGATCGTTATGCTGTTGGTTGGTCTGATGATGGCCACGCTGGGGCACGCGGCGCCCTTGTTCAAGGAAGGCGAACATTATGAGGTCGTGAAGGCCACTGCGACCGCCAAACCAGAAATATTGGAGTTTTTCTCCTATTTCTGCCCTCACTGCTACCATTTCGAACCGGTTGTTGCCGACCTGAAGAAGAGCCTGCCGCAAGGGGTAGAATTCAAGCGTAATCCAGTCTCTTTCCTGGGCCGCGAGATGGGGCCTGAGTTGCAACGGGCTTTCGCCGTGGCGACCCTGCTTGATGTCGAGGCCAAGTTTAGCCAGGTCGCTTTCAAGAAAATTCAGGATGATCGTCAGCCGCCGCAGAGCCGAGACGACATCAAGGCGCTGTTTGAAAGCATTGGCGTAGCTGGCAATGAATATGATGGCGCGGTCGATAGTTTCGCAGTTTCTGGTCTGGTTGCTCAGTTTGACCGTAATACTACCGAGATGAATATTCGTGGTGTTCCGGCAACTGTGATCAACGGGCGCTACCTGCTGAAGACTGAAGCGATCAAGAGTACCGAGGAGTACAAGGCGCTGGTGCAGTATCTGTTGAACAAGAAAGATTGAGCTTGAATATCAAGAAAACGGGAGCCTCGGCTCCCGTTTTCGTTTTGTTTCGACGACTGCAATGTCCGTGATGCCGACGGCATGAGATTTTGATGATGAAAATAGTGGTGAGTGCCTGCCTGCTAGGGGCGGCGGTGCGTTATGACGGTCGGACTCAATTGCTGGATTGGCCCCTCTTGGCGGAGTTGCAACGGGCTGGTCGACTGGTGCCATTTTGTCCTGAGGTTGCCGGTGGTTTGCCAACCCCCAGGCCCCCGGCTGAATGTCAGACCGATGGCCGCATCTTGACCTGTTCGGGGGATGATGTGACTGCAGCCTTCCGGCGGGGAGCCCAGGCTGCTCTGGCGCTCTGTCAGCGCGACGAGGCATGTTGTGCCCTGCTCAAGGAGCGTAGCCCTTCCTGTGGTTCGCATCAGATTTACGATGGTCAGTTTCGTGGACGCACGCTTTCCGGCGAAGGGATGACGGCTGCATTGCTGCGCCAGCATGGCATCCCGGTCTTCTCTGAGTTACAGGAGGCGGAATTCACGGCGTTTGTGATGGCTCAGATCCCGCGTTTTGGGCTGAAGCCGATTTGAACTCACCGCGAGCCATGGCGGCCAGCTGCTCATCTTTCGCTTGCCAGACCTGATTCAACCACAACTGGAAGTTTCGCTTAAAGGGTTTGTCATTGACATAATCACCGCGTAGCTCGGGGGTGATGGCAATCTCGTCAATACAGACCTGGATGCGCTTCATGCGTCCGCAGAGCAGGTCGCGGAACGGGTGCTCACTGTTGTCCGGATAGGCGAGCGTCACGTTGACGATCTTCTCGAATTGTTCACCCAACCCGGCCAGCGCCAATGACAGGCCCGCGGCCTTGGGTTGCATCAGGTGTTGGTAGGGTGATTTGGTCATGCGGGCTTTTTCCGGACTGAAACGCGTCCCTTCGACGAAGTTGATCACCGAGGTTGGTTCATGCGCAAACTTGGCGCAGGCGATGCGCGTGCTCTCGACATCCTTGCCGCGCAGCTCCGGGTGCTTGATGAGGAATTCTCGGCTGTAGCGGCGCATGAACGGCATATCCAATCCCCAGCAGGCCAAGCCGACAAAGGGCACATACAATAGCTCCCGCTTGAGAAAAAATTTGGGCACCGGCAGTCGCGTGCGGAATAGATCACCGATGATGACGATATCGGTCCAGCTTAGATGGTTGCAGATAATCAGATGCCAGCCTGCGGCATTGAGCTGGCTGCGATCGATGATCTGCCAGTCGATACGATTGGCCAGTCGCAACACCAGCGCATTTCCCCGTAACCAGTTTTGCATGAAGAGATTGGCCATGCGGCCCATGCGTCGACTGATAGCTGGAATCGGGATCAACAGCTTTAGTAAGGAAAAAAAGACAATCAACAATGAGTTGATGGCGGTGTTGAGGACTGTCAGCGAGAGGCTGATGATGGCGACCAGAAATCCAGGAAGAGACGACAACATAATAGGCAGTGATTTTATTGCTTCATCTTGGAACCGATGACGGCCACCAGGCAACGAAGTTTCATCGCTGCGTGCGTTGGCATCAGGGCTCGGGGTCATAGTCAGTTAGCGTCATGAACAGCTGATTGCGGCTGTCGATGGAAAAATGTCGCCGTTGTTGTTTCGCGGATTCTGGTGGTATGACTCGCCGAATGAAGATCGTCGTTTCAGTACCATCATCTAGCGATACATGTTTTTCGCCGCCATATACCATGCTTTTTTCGAGTATTTGTCTACTCCGACCACATTTCTGTCCCGAACCGGGGAAACCGTCGTTATCGATCGCTCGTAGTCAGGATGCCTGCAGGCGGCGCAGTAGACGATCCATGGCGCGATAACCCAACGCCTCTGCCAGATGTCGACGTTGAATATCGGTCTCCTGCGCCATGTCGGCCAGGGTACGGGCAACCCTGAGTATCTTGTGCCAGGCGCGCAGTGATAGGCCGAGTCGATGAATGACATCTTCAAGGAATTGTGCATCCTGGGTGTTGAGGTGGCAAAACTGCTCAATCTGTCGACTATCGAGCAGGCCATTGAGGGTGCCGCAGCGTTGCAGTTGAATGTCCCGGGTGTGGATGACTCGCTGGCGGATGATGGCACTGCTCTCGCCGCGATCGCTGGGACCACAGAGGGAACCTTTCGGTAGTAGCGGGATCTCGACCGTCAGATCGAAGCGATCGAGAAAAGGCCCCGACAACTTGCCCAGATAGCGCAGGACCTGCTGTGAGCTCGCTCGTTGTTGCGGATCACCGACATGGCCACAGGGACTGGGATTCATGGCGCCGATCAGCTGGAAGCGGGCCGGATAATCTACCTGACGCGCCGCCCGACTGATGGTGATGTTGCCGGTTTCCAGCGGCTCGCGCAGTGAGTCCAGCACACGGCGATCAAATTCAGGCAATTCATCGAGGAAGAGGATCCCATTGTGGGCTAACGAAATCTCGCCGGGACGCGGCTGGCTACCGCCGCCGACCAAAGCAACCGCCGAGGCACTATGATGGGGGGAGCGAAATGGCCGTACACGCCAATGCAACCAGTCTCGGGCCTGGCCGCCAATCGAGTGAATCGCTGCCGTTTGTTGTGCCTCCTCATCGGCTAGCGGAGGCAAGATGCCGGGTAATCGGCTGGCTAACATGCTCTTGCCGGTTCCTGGCGGTCCGAGCAACAGCAGGTGGTGTTGACCGCTGGCGGCGATCTCCAGTGCCCGCTTGCCGGTTTGCTGACCGATCACATCCTGCAGATCGGCCTGGGGCGTTTCGGCTGGTAGCAGCTCGGGGCTTTGCGCCATCGGCAGTTCACCCTGACCCGCCAGCCAGCCACTCAGCTGCAACAGGCTGTCGCAGGTGTAGACCTGAGCCGAGGTGATGAGACCCGCTTCGGCCCCATTGGCTGTTGGCAACACCAGCTGGCGTTGGGCCCGATGGGCGGCGAGTATGGCGGGCAGGGCACCAATGACCGGACGGGCGGCGCCGGTCAGCGCCAATTCTCCAATGAACTCGCACTGGGCGAGCCGATCGCCGGGGATTTGTCGTGAGGCGACCAGAATGCCGATGGCGATCGCCAGATCGAAGCGACCGCCCTCCTTGGGGAGATCGGCGGGAGCCAGGTTGACCGTGATGTGGGCCGCCGGAAAGGTGAAGTTGGCGTTGAGCAATGCACTGCGCACCCGGTCGCGAGCCTCCTTGACCGAGGTCTCGGGTAGCCCGACGATGGTGAAGGCTGGCAGGCCATTGCTGATGTGAACTTCGACGCTGACAAGCGGTGCATCGATGCCGAGGCTGGCCCTGCTAAAAACAACAGCTAATGACATGATTCATCGACTCTGTGAAATAAAATTCCAATATGCTTTGCTGTTGTGGAGTTTAGTATTGGTTTGCAGCCTGTCAGCTGGTGGTTTTCAGCCGAATGTCACACAGAAAATGGTTGTGTTAAAAAAAAGCCTGTGCTAGTTGTAGAGGCCAGATGCCGCTCGGAGCGGCAAGAATCAAGGTTTCTGGACTCTTCATGCGTAAATTGGTCGTTGTCGTCAGCATTATTATCGTGGACCTAGTGGTGGTGATTATTCCACCGCTCGGGGCGAGATTGGCTGGCAGCAGATAGAGACCAAAAATCCAGAAGCGCAGCAAACGACCCCCGAGGCTCAACCGCTCGGGGGTTTTTTTTCAGCCATACGTGGCAGCAACACAAGGAAGTGAACGATGAATGGGGCTCAGTACATAGTCAACGCACTGCATCAGCAGGGGGTTACCCAGGTGTTTGGTTATCCGGGTGGCGCCATCATGCCGGTGTACGATGCGCTCTATGACGGTGGGATCCCTCACCTGCTCTGTCGCCACGAGCAGGGGGCTGCGATGGCGGCTATCGGTTATGCCCGTAGTAGTCACCAGGTCGGGGTCTGTATCGCGACCTCGGGTCCAGGAGCGACCAACCTGATCACGGGGCTCGCCGATGCGATGATGGACTCCATCCCTGTGGTGGCCATCACCGGCCAGGTCGCCAGCGAACTCATCGGCACCGATGCCTTTCAGGAGATTGACGTGCTGGGGATGTCGCTCTCCTGCACCAAGCACTCGTTCCTGGTTTCCGACCCGGCCGAGCTGGGCGCCGTGATTGCCGAAGCCTTCCAGATTGCACGTTCTGGCCGACCTGGCCCAGTCCTCATCGACGTGCCCAAGGATGTGCAGTTGGCGTTGGTGGAGCCGCGTCCGGCGATGCATCTGGTCGATGAGTCTGCTCCCTTGTGCGACCTGGCGCTGGCCGAGGCGCGTCGTCTGTTGGCGGCGGCGAAGAAGCCTGTGCTGTACGTCGGTGGCGGTGTCGTGCTGGCCGATGCGGTGGATGAGTTGCGAGCTTTCGCTGCCACCACTGGTATCCCGGCGGTGACGACTCTCAAGGGGATCGGTTCGCTGGACCCGGCATCTCCGGGCTTCCTGGGGATGCTCGGCATGCACGGCACCAAGGCGGCCAACCTGGCGGTGCAGCAGTCTGATCTGCTGGTGGTGGTGGGCGCTCGTTTCGATGATCGGGTAACCGGCAAGCTCTCGGCATTTGCTGCCGAAGCCAAGGTGATTCATCTGGATATAGATGAGGCCGAGATCGGCAAACGGCGAGCCGCCGATGTCAGTCTGCACTCCGATCTGAAACAGCTGCTACCGGCCCTGAGCATGCCGTTGGCGGTGAGTGATTGGCAACAGCACTGTTATGAGCTGCGGGCGCAGAACCCATGGCGCTATGACCATCCGGGCGAGACCATCTATGCGCCTCTGCTGCTCAAGCAGCTGAGCGAGGCGTTGCCCGAGAATACCGTGGTGACCTGCGATGTCGGGCAACATCAGATGTGGGTGGCTCAGCACATGACCTTCACCTCGCCGCGCAATCACATCTCCAGCTCCGGGCTGGGCACCATGGGCTTCGGTCTGCCAGCGGCGGTTGGGGCCAAGGTGGCTCGGCCGGACGATCAGGTGGTGCTGGTCAGCGGCGACGGCTCCTTCATGATGAACGTGCAAGAGATGGGTACCCTGCGTCGGGCTCAACTGCCGGTCAAGATGGTGCTGCTCGATAACCAGCGCCTCGGTATGGTGCGGCAGTGGCAGGAGCTCTTCTTCGATGGTCGCTACAGCGAGACCATACTCACCGACAATCCGGATTTCGTCTGTATGGCATCGGCCTTCGGCATTCCCGGTGAAACCATCAGTCGCAAGGAGGAGGTGGCTCCGGCCCTGGCTCGTCTGCTCGCCAGCCCGACCGCTTACCTGCTGCATGTATCCATATCCGCGGAAGATAACGTCTGGCCCCTGGTTCCACCGGGTGCCGCAAACGAACACATGTTGGAGGCCAAACCATGAAACAGCATCAACTCACTATTTTTGCTCGTCCACGCCCCGAGGTGGTTGAGCGGGTACTGCGAGTCGTGCGGCATCGCGGTTTCCAATTGTGTTCTATCAACATGGCGGCGCCAGCCGATTGCCAAGAGCTGTCACTAACGGTTACTGTCGCTAGCATTCGACCGATCGAGTCATTGCAGGCGCAACTGGCGAAGTTGATCGACGTCATGCAGGTTGAGGTCGCGGCGTCCGAGTTGGCGCAACCGGCCGCATTGCAAATCCGGGCTTAACGTGAGGAAGTAGCGACAATGGCACAGACCACCAAATATATCTGGTTCAACGGCGAGCTGGTCGAATGGGACAAGGCTCAGGTTCACGTGATGACGCATGCGCTGCATTACGGTTCATCGGTGTTTGAGGGCATTCGTGCCTATGACACTCCTGCAGGCCCGGCCATCTTCCGTCTGAAGGAGCACATCCAGCGGTTGTTCGATTCCGCCAAGATCTACTGGATGGACATGCCGTACAGCAAGGAGGCCATCTGTGAGGCCTGCCGTGTGATCGTGCGGGAGAACGGCTTGAAGTCTGGCTATCTGCGGCCATTGGCTTTCGTTGGCAACGTGGGGCTCGGTCTGCACCCGCCCAAGGATGCCCATACCGATGTGATGATCGGGGCTCTGCCCTGGGGTGCCTATCTCGGCGAAGAGGGGCTGAAAAACGGTGTCGATGTGGCTGTCTCTTCCTGGAATCGCCTGGCGCCGAACACCATTCCGACTGGCGCCAAGGCCGGTGGCAACTATCTCTCGTCCCAACTCATCTCACGGGAAGCCAAGCGTCACGGCTACGCCGAAGGGATTGCCCTGGATGTGAATGGCTACCTGAGCGAAGGGGCGGGCGAGAATCTGTTCCTCATCAAGAATGGTGTCATCCATACCACGCCAGTAACATCGGCCATTTTGCCGGGCATCACCCGCGACACCATCATCACCCTGGCTAAGGATCTGGGCTACACGGTGAAGGAAGAGGCATTGCCCCGAGAGGCTCTCTACCTGGCGGATGAGATCTTCATGACCGGAACCGCTGCCGAGGTGACGCCGGTTCGCTCCGTGGACAAGATCCAGGTCGGTGCCGGTTGCCGAGGCCCCATCACCGAACAGTTGCAAAAGGCCTTCTTCGGCCTGTTCAATGGTGAGACCGCCGATAAATGGGGTTGGTTGACCCCGGTGCATGATTAATATGTGTGGAGGCGCCTGGCGCCTCCATTATTTTGTATGCTGTATACCGCTTGGCTAGCCCCGCGGCTGGTCGATAGATTCACCATTGATGGTTCCAGGCGGTAGGAGCGAGTTGGCTCGCGATCATCCGGTTTCACCGGCGGTCGTCAGCCTGCTGGCTCCTGCCACTCGAGAGCGATCCGCATTTCATATTCAGGGAGAGATTCATGCCTAAGTACCGTTCCGCTACCACGACCCAAGGCCGCAACATGGCCGGAGCCCGCGCCCTGTGGCGAGCCACCGGCATGACTGATGATGACTTCAACAAGCCGATCATCGCCGTGGTCAACTCCTTCACCCAGTTTGTGCCGGGTCATGTGCATCTGAAGGATCTGGGTCAGCTGGTGGCGCGTGAAATTGAAGCGGCTGGCGGGGTAGCCAAGGAGTTCAACACCATCGCCGTCGATGACGGTATCGCCATGGGCCATGGCGGCATGCTCTATTCACTGCCGAGCCGTGAGTTGATCGCCGACTCCGTCGAATACATGGCTAATGCCCACTGTGCCGATGCTCTGGTCTGCATCTCCAACTGTGACAAGATCACCCCCGGCATGATGATGGCTGCGATGCGGTTGAATATTCCCGCCATCTTCGTCTCCGGCGGCCCGATGGAAGCCGGTAAGACCAAGCTGTCGGATCAACTCATCAAGCTGGATCTGGTCGATGCCATGGTCATGGCCGCCGACAGCAAGGTCAGCGATGAAGATACCGCCGCCGTCGAGCGCAGCGCCTGCCCGACCTGCGGCTCCTGCTCCGGCATGTTTACCGCCAACTCCATGAACTGCCTGACCGAGGCCTTGGGTCTCTCCCAGCCGGGTAACGGCTCCTTGCTGGCGACTCACGCCGACCGCGAGATGCTGTTCAAGAGTGCCGGTCGCCGCATCGTCGATCTGGCCAAGCGTTACTACGAACAGGATGATGCATCCGTGTTGCCGCGATCCATCGCCACCAAGCAGGCGTTCGAGAATGCCATGACGCTGGATATCGCCATGGGCGGCTCGACCAATACCGTCCTGCACCTGTTGGCCTCGGCTCAGGAGGGTGGCATTGACTTCACCATGGCCGATATCGATCGCCTCTCCCGCAAGGTGCCGCATCTGTGCAAGGTGGCGCCATCGACCCAGAAATACCACATGGAAGATGTGCACCGTGCCGGTGGCGTGGTCGGTATCCTCGGCGAGCTGGATCGTGCCGGTCTGCTGAACACCGAGGTGCGCAACGTGCTGGGCATGAGCCTGGCCGAACTGCTGGATGCCTATGATGTGACCCGCAATGCCTCACCGCTGGTCAAGGACTTCTACCGTGCCGGTCCGGCCGGAGTGCGCACCACCAAGGCCTTCAGCCAAGATTGCCGCTGGCCGGATCTGGATGTGGATCGCGAGAATGGCTGCATCCGCGCCAAGGCCCACGCCTACAGTCAGGATGGTGGTCTGGCGGTGCTCTCCGGCAACCTGGCGCTCAACGGCTGTATCGTCAAGACTGCCGGGGTGGATGAGTCCAATCTGATCTTCTCTGGCCCGGCGCGCGTCTATGAGAGCCAGGATGATGCGGTCGCTGGCATTCTCGGCGGTGAGGTCACGGCCGGTGATGTGGTGGTGATCCGTTACGAAGGGCCCAAGGGTGGTCCAGGGATGCAGGAGATGCTCTATCCCACCTCGTATCTGAAATCTATGGGGCTCGGCAAGGCCTGTGCGTTGATCACCGATGGCCGTTTCTCCGGCGGTACTTCCGGCCTCTCCATCGGTCACGTCTCACCAGAAGCGGCGGCAGGCGGCAACATCGGCCTGGTACAGAACGGCGATACCATCCACATTCACATCCCTGAGCGTCGCATCGAGATCGCCATCGCCGATGCCGAGCTGGCCAGCCGTCGCGCCGCGATGCAGGCCAAGGGAGCGCAGGCCTGGAAGCCGGAATCCCGTGAGCGGGTTGTCTCCTATGCCCTGAAGGCCTATGCCATGCTGGCGACCAGTGCCGACAAGGGTGCCGTCCGCGATCGCAGCAAGTTGGAGGAGTAGTCTCATGTCCAGTACTCAACCCGATGCCGGTGAGTATCTACGCAAGATCCTGCTTTCCCCTGTCTACGAGGTGGCCAAGGTCACCCCGTTGCAGGTGTTGAAGAAAATCTCTGACCGTCTGGGCAACCATGTGGTGCTCAAGCGTGAAGATCTGCAGCCGGTGCACTCCTTCAAGCTGCGCGGTGCTTATAACAAGATCGCCGGGCTGAATGAGGAGCAACGGGCTAGAGGGGTCATCGCCGCTTCGGCTGGTAACCACGCCCAAGGCGTGGCGCTCTCTGGTGCCAAGCTGAACATCAAGGCGATCATTGTCATGCCGACCACCACACCGGACATCAAAATTGATGCGGTGCGGC
>JAYRLO010000046.1:0-13642 GCA_041905215.1 Aeromonadaceae bacterium | reverse complement strand
AAGCTCGAGGTGATGGACCGGGTCAAGAGCATCATGATGAAGGTTGGTCTATTGCCGAACCTCATCAACCGCTACCCGCATGAGTTCTCCGGTGGTCAGTGTCAGCGTATCGGGATTGCCCGTGCCCTGATCCTGGAGCCGAAGATGATTATCTGCGATGAGCCGGTTTCGGCGCTGGATGTCTCCATCCAGGCGCAGGTGGTCAATCTGCTCAAGGAGCTGCAGACCGAGATGGGGTTATCCCTGGTGTTCATTGCTCACGACTTGTCGGTGGTGAAGCATATTTCGGATCGGGTGCTGGTGATGTATCTGGGGAATGCCGTTGAGTTGGGGACTCGCAGTGCTATCTACTCCAACCCGTTGCACCCCTATACCAAGGCGCTGATGTCGGCGGTGCCGATCCCGGATCCGGATCTGGAGCGCAACAAGACCATCCAGATCCTGGAAGGGGATCTGCCGTCACCCATCAACCCGCCTTCCGGTTGCGTGTTCCGTACCCGCTGCCCGATTGCTGGACCCGAGTGCGCCAAGACGCGTCCGACCATCCAGGGTAACGATGACCATGCGGTCTCCTGCCTGAAGGTAAGCGTGTAAGTTATCTTGATGCCAAGAGAGAATGTGGAATAACTGTTTTTACTCATGGAATAGGCATAAAAAAAGCCACCCAATCGGGTGGCTTTTTTATATGATCACCGCATTATTCGACTTGGCTATTTTTACGGATCCGGCCGCTGATGCTAATGTCCTTGTCGAGGCAGGTTAATGTGTAATTTACAGAAATAGAATCAGTTGAATATGGAGCGATGTCTGGATCAACATAGTTCATCGTTAATTGAGAATTTGAGCACAAGGTGCTCCAATCAATATCATCTTGTTGATCTGTCTGCGTTGAGTAAATGGATTGATATATTCCATTCCATGTGAGATTTACTTGAGTTTTATTTGTGAAATAATATATATCCTGCTCCTCGCCATCTATTGTAGGAGCCATCGAAATATTAAGCATTGCTGTCGATGAATTAGAACTGCTAAAGTTTCTATATAATTTGAAAAACTCATTTTGGCTGGGGCTGGATGGTATATTATGAACGATGCTCCCGACTAATAAATTACGATGAGGAGTGTCAATGCCTCGGACCGAGTCGATAGAAATAAAAGTCCTGTCTTTAGCATTGTTAATATATTGGATGTCCTTGTTGCTAGATATTGTTGCGCCATCTACCGTCTGGAGTGTCAGACTGACGATACGACCAGCTTTCAAGGCTGAGGAGTTAGTCAGAATTACACTGTTATCCGACAGTGTGGACATAGATAAACCTTCCTCAATGCCAGTCATCAGTGACCAATACATACTCTGCAGATTAGGGTCGATATAGGCAGCAGCGATTGTTTTATCTTGTCCAATAGTTACAAACTCATCATTACCCACATCCATCATCAAGGTGGGCATAACATAGTTACCATCGGTCTTAAAGCGCAACGTGCCAAGGCTTTTTTGTCCTGAGTAGATGCTCAGACTATATTTAATACCTGCGAGTAATGGTTTTATCGGGGATATATATAAACGCTGCCCTTCCCAATGTGTCACCGCCTCCACATAGGAGCTACCATTGACAGGATCTTCATTGGTATTGAAGCTCGCGGTGACATTGGATTTATGGTTGATCAATAGACTCAGTTGAGGTGTCGTGCCGACATCAGCCAGTTCATAAACAACATCAAATAGCAGGTCATAAGAATTGTTGTACTTGCTGATGGATGAGTCAAATTTCATCGTACTCCAGATTGCTTTGGTTTCCCCGAAATTGGCTAAGTGTACTCGTTCTTGAATATCGAACTGCGTTGGGTAACGCAATAAGCCACCGCTCATAAATTGTTGCCAATTATCCGCAGTGCTATCCGAGAAATCACTTCCTTTTCCGATGACATTCACAATGCCATTGCTGTCCGATACCAAATTCAGGTAGGTGTTGTTTTTCCCTGTGATAGAGATGCTTCCTGTGCTGGGTGACTCACCCATTTGACCTGTAATCGGAGTGGTGGTTTTTATATCGACATATTTATTGTCAGCCAGTAATGCAACGCGCGCACTGGCCGTAATGGAATACTTTGCATCCTGTTCATTCCAACTGCCTGAATAGGTATAATTTTCTAGGCGATAATAGTTGGCGAGGGTAAATGGTCGCGCGCTGTCTGAATTCATCTGTAATGTGGTTTTACCTGCGCCATCCACATCGATATTGGCGGTTAATCCGCCATCAAGGTCGATGGTATAGGTATTGTTCGCATCATCTGTGTAGGTCTGACTTAGTTGACTTGTATCAATATGGTAATCTGCGTGCGATATTTTTTCGGAACCGCTTCCTGCCATGGCTATCGTCATTGTAATCCGACCTGAAACTGGATAATACAACCCTGGCAGTTGGCAATCAGAAGGGAAATTTATAGTGATTTGATCACCATTACTCCATTTTTTATCGACCAGTCTTGAGGCTTCAAAGGTGATTTGCTTTATGCTGTAATACGTATCACCATTACAGCTAATTGTTTTTTCATTCGCAGTGCCCAATAGATCTGGAGCACTAACACTTAATACGCCTAGCTCTGCTGGATATTGGATTAGATCTAAACTGGCTGCTGCTTTAGTCAATGTTCCGGTTGATATCTCAAGTTGAGAAATAGCACTCCCACCTCCTGAATCATCAGGGGTTGTTGTTTCACCACCGCCACCACCGCCGCCACAAGCCGTTAATAATATAGAGGCAAGCGCCAATAAGCTGTTTTTATTTTTCATGGTCGATTCGTTTCCATTCGGTTAGTAAACTACAGTCGTTTTACTGTTATCGAGTAGCGTTAAAAAATGTAAAGAAGTGATGATAGAGTGACGGCTCTATATAGGAAGCACCCTGAGTAAGAAGGATGAACTTGTTCACATTTAATCCTGTTGAATGGGACTGTTTTGGACTCAGGCTAATTAAACGTCACTGTGCATCCCATCCGCCCCGGCTGAGGAGTTCACTAATCGGCTGATCGTATTTTTTCAGGCTATCATCACCGATGGCACTCGCGAGCGGAACTGTCACTCCAGAGGCTACATCTGCATGCAGTGAATTCGCAGAATGTTCTCCAGCCGTTAGGGGCGTCGTCCACTTTCCGCCATGGGATACAACGGCTCGATGACAGCTACCTTCTCTTGTCATGGCTGGATCTGAGCCATGCGGGAGAAGACAATCTCTTTACGGGGCTGGCGGCGCTTGCTGCCGAATTGACTGTCAACGAAGGTGGTTGATTGCACATGATGCCCTATCTTGGATGCAGATCCGGATGGGAATCAACATCAAGGAGTTGTTCTCACCTTACCTAATCCAACGGCCGGCACATATAAACCGCCTGTTCTCCATATTCACTCAGATCCTTGGGACTGGTTCTGGGCCGAAAGTGATGGCGAGCCCAGAAGCGATCGGCTCCTTGAACGGCAACCAGACTGATCTGCTTGCGGCGATTCTTACGGGCGAGCGTTTCCAGGTGGGCAAGAAAGCGCTGCGCTATACCGGCTCCCTGGGCCTGAGGGGCGACTACAACATCGTGGATGTAGAGACAATCCTCTCCGGCTGGTTGGGCATAGCAGCGATACAAGCCTGCGGGTTGTTTTCCATCCCAGGGATGGGCCAGACAGTAGCCAATGACCTCGGAACCGCGGCAGGCAACCAGACAACTGGTTGGGCCCAATTTGAGTTTGGAACGCAGCACGGTTTGATCTTCAGGCTCGAGCGCGTAATAGGCTTCGGCCTGGAGGGCCAAGATGGTGGCCCAATCTTCTTCCTGGATGGGGCGAATCGTCGGTTGTGGCATGATGGTAATCTGAGGTCAAATGTTCAGAGGTAAGCTAATGCGGCACAAATGCTAGCAGAAATCGCTGGGCATGGCTGTAACTGATCAATTTCAGGAGAGTTTGATGCAACAAGAAGAGTGGGTCGATTGGGTTGATGAGCACAATCGGCCGTTGATGGCGGTGCCGCGCAGTCGGATGCGCCGCGAGCGTTTATGTCACCGGGCTACCTACATTTTCATTGAAGATGGGCAGGGGCGGTTGTACGTCCAACGGCGCACCCAGAGCAAAGATTATTGCCCAGGAATGCTGGAGGCCTGCTGCGGTGGCGTAGTCCAAAGCGGGGAAGCGTATGAGCCGTCGGCACTGCGCGAACTGGCTGAAGAGATGGGGATCTGCGGGGTAACCCTCGAGTCTTGGGGTACCTTCTACTGCGAGAGCAGCGATAACAAGGTTTGGGGGGCACTCTATAGCTGCCGTTATGATGGCCCTTTGACGTTGCAAGCCAGCGAGGTGGAGTATGTCCTGCTGATGAGTCCTGAGGAGATCCGTGCTCAGACATCCGCATTCATGCCGGATTCCGTGGTGGCGTTTGAACACTGGCTGGCTCGTCGAGCACAAGACGGTGTTGCCTAGCGCTATGAGCACCAACAAAAAAGCCGAACCCTGAAGTTCGGCTTTGGCGTAATGAGCGCGCTGATATTACAGCCAGCCGCGTCGTTTGAAGAAGTAATAGGTGGCAAACGCCGAGAGCAGCATCAGGCCGATCGAGAATGGATAACCGTAACTCCAATGCAGTTCGGGCATCGTATCGAAGTTCATACCATAAATACTGGCGATCCAGGTCGGAGGAAGGAACACAACGGCGGCAACCGAGAAGATCTTGATGACCTTGTTCTGTTGCAGGTTGGTGAATCCCATCGCCGCTTCCAGCTGAAAGTTGATCTTGTCGAACAAAAACTGGGTATGGGGCAGCAAAGACTCGATATCGTGCAATACCTCGTCGATGGTCTTTTTTTGTTCAGTCGTCAACAACTGGCGAACCGTACGACGCAAGAAGCGCAACGCGCGTCGCGTATCGTGCAAAGCCAGACGAATTTGGCTGTTGGTCTCTTCCTGAGACATCAACTCTTTCAACATGCCGTGGATTTCATCGTCATTGAGCACCTGCTCCGAGGTCCCTTCAAGCGTGGTATAACCATCCTCGATGAGATCGGAAAGATACTCGACTTTCAGATCCTGCAGCTCCAGCAGGATATCCATGGCATTTTCGATTTCGACTCTGTCATGACGCATGTAGTGCCGCAACAGACGAACGACGCCGATGTCCTCTTCACGGAAACTGATCAGCAGATTATTCCGCAAGGTGAAGGACATGTTGACACCGCGAGTCTCGCCACCGATCCGCTGGGGGAACAGCGACAGTATGTGCATGCCGTCGGTATCCCAGTAAAAACGGGCCGAAGCCTCGATTTCGTCTAACTCCTCTTCCTCGGGAACATCTTCGAGAAACAGGCCACTTAACCATTCGCGCTCGTTATCATCCGGTTTGTAGACGTCCAGCCAAATACTGTTGGGTGGTAGTACATCACTGGTCGTGAGCGGTACAACCTCAAGGACTTTATTGTTAAGCATGTATGCGGTGATCATTGAGTCCCCTTAATGAGTCTGAATGGGGGTGTATTTTTGCCAAGCGCACTATACGCGCCCTTCTTTACATTGTCAGGTCTGATGCGGAAGGCGCAGGAAAAAAAACAGTTTTTTCATGCATGGAATGCCGCTCATTGCCACATATAGATCACAGAATCGAACTCAATCGCGAACTTGTACTGCATTATTGTAGGGTGGAGTGGTTTACTAATCCGTCATAAGAATAATGGCGTTTGGATGAAAAGAGAGGATCTCCAGTAGCATGCGGTATTCCATGATCACGCTAGTCAGTAGCCTGATGGCCATTAGCCTGACTCCGGTGGCAGCGGAAAGCTATAAAGACGTCAAGATATCTCCCTCCAACGAGGTGTCGATGCATTTTTACGACGTGTCAGCCGCTACGGGGAGCGAGTTACAACCAAGCCTGATGCGGATTGCGCCCAAGAGCAGTCAGGGGCACAGAGCCATAGGCAAGGCGATCTATCAAGTCAGTTGGCAGTTGGATATGAATCAACAGAGCAATCATTGCCAGCTGTACGGTGTCAAAGTGGTGACCAAGATCGAATTGACGATGCCGAACTGGTTGCAGCTGGGGGCTCTGCCAGCCGAAACGCAGAGCACCTGGAATGGTTTCTTGTCCGCGATGCAGGAGTATGAAGGGCGCCATAAGTCCATTGTGCAAAATGCTGCCAAACAGATCGGTGAGGGGGTGGCCGGATTAGCCGTTAACAGCTCCTGCCAAGTATTACGAACCCAGGCTGATGCGATTGGTTATCAGACATTGGAGGCGGCTCGCGAGCAGGCGGCTCGGTATCAGAGTGAAACGGGGAAGGGGCGTCTGATGGGGGTGTCTTACCCTCGCTTGTAGCGTATCGATAGTTTCGAGCTTGACTTCAACAGGGCCCCCAGACGCATCACCGCGATCGGGGGGCCTTTTTCGTTGCCGACTTTTCCTAATTGGCCAATGAACGCTGCTGCCGTAAGGCCGGGCGGAGCCAGCTGCGAGCAGGGTGCAGAGCTTCCAACTGCTGGATCGACAGTGGCAACGGTTCGGCGCAGAGTTGGCAAGCCATGATTTCCGCTAACAAAGGAGCTGAACAGAGGCCGTGGGAACCCAGTGCTCCCAACACCCAGAGACCCGGGTGACTGGGCGACGACTCCAGTTGCCAGAGATGATCCTGGGCCTGTAGACGCTGCAGTAGTCGGTCTACGTCCGGGGCTTCGCCTGCCATGGGAAAGTGATCTCGGGTGGCACAACGTATGGCTATTCGGGCATCGCTGCCCAGCTGCAGATGATGTGGCCACTCGTCGTTTGGCAAACTGCGCTGCAGTTTATCCAGATTCTCTTGCTGCTCGGATTGCCGATATGCCAGTTGCAACTCCCCTCGCTGATAGCTGGCACCAAGGCAGTGGCTCTGTGTCGAGTCAGCTGGGGTCAGATAACCGGCATAGCACAGAACACATGCCAGCTGATCCAGCGGTGGCTGACTTTGCAGATGCGAGACCTGTCCGCGGATTGGGTTTATCGGTAGTTCAGCGGTTGGCTCAAATTCAGCGAGTCGATGACCGGCGGCTATCACCACATTGCGGATTGATCCCTGCTCCTGGCCGCCAACGGTTAGCCACCACTGATTTTCGTGGTGCCGGAGGGCTGTCACCTCGGCGTCATAGTGAATTTGCAGCAAGCCGGTGGCGAGTGCTTCGCGCAGCACGGCGCGCGTCAGTGCCTGTGGGCAAACCCAACCGCCTTGCGGATAAAAAATGGCAGGCCCCTCCGGGTCGCCGAGCGTCAGTGGTACTCCCGCCAGCTCGGTCAGTTTGTCGGCCTGGATAACCTGTAGCAACTCGTCTGGGAGCTGGCTTTGACTGAGCCTAGCGAGTTTGCGATGGCTCTTGGCATCATGTGGGAGCAGCAGGACGCCACACCAGTCGTGCTCTACCCGGTGGCGTTGCAGCAGGGGAGAGTACCAGCGGTGAGCAAAACCGAAGGCGGCCGCATACCACTGGGAGAGCCCATCCTGCTCTCCGTTGAGCTGCGGATAGATGGCCCCTTGGCGATTACCGGAGGCGCCGGCGGCGGCTTGGGTATCGGCACACCAGAGCGTGACGGCTCGCCCCCTGCGCACCAGAGTTAACGCTAGAGTCGCGGAGGCTATTCCGCCACCGATGAGATGGATCGGAGAGTCCGGATCGGCGGCCGAGTGCGAAAAACAGGGGCGGGCGATGCCGGGTATGGGCCGATGCGCATCGCGGACTCCGGCCAGCATCTCCCGCTTGCTGCCATGCCCCTTCACCTTCTGCATGATGAATCCGGCGGCATGGAGGCCACGGCGCACGAAACCGGCGCAGGTAAAGGTCGCGAGTGTGGCATCGGGTCTGGCTAAGCGAGCCAGCCCGTGAAACAGCTGCTCGGTCCACATCTCCGGATTCTTGCTGGGGGCAAAGCCATCGAGGAACCAGGCGTCAATCAGCCCCCCTGTTGGCGGGTGCCAGAGTTGATCCAGCGTCTGTTGAATATCACCAAACCAGAGATCGAGGATCACGGTGGCATCATCCAGCAGTAGGCGGTGGCAACCCGGGGTGGCATAGGGATAGCTGGCCACCAGTTCATCGGCGAGAGCCTTGAGCTCGGGCCAGTGACTCAGTGCTTGAGCCAGATCGGTTCGACTCAGCGGAAATTTTTCGAAGCTGATGAAGTGTAGACGTTTGGCTCCTGTGGCTGGCTGTTGTTCCCGCCACTGACGGAATGCCTGCCAGGCTGCCAAAAAATTCAGGCCGGTGCCAAAGCCGGTTTCACCGATCACAAACAGTTCACGCGGGTGGTTGGCCCAGCGTTCGGGGAGCCCATTGTGCTGCAGGAATACATGACGGGTTTCACTCAGACCGTCATCAGTGGAAAAATATATGTCGCCAAACTGAGTGGACATTGGGGTGCCGACATCGCTCCAGCTCAAGATGGCGGGCATTAACGGCGCGAGTAATGGGGAATCGGAAGACACGCTAACCTCGACGGAGCTCACAGAAGCGGAAGCTATAGTACGTGAAAGCAGACCAGTTTTGCAGGCGATTGCGAGTAGAATGACACCCAGGATCCTGTATCTAAGTGGAAATATCTCAAATGAGAAGAGCAGTTATAACCGGTATCGGCATTGTCTCCAGCATTGGTAACAACGTGGCAGAAGTGTTGGCCTCCTTGAAGGCTGGCAAATCAGGTATCACCTATTCTGAACAGTTCGAGCAATACGGCCTGCGTTCCCGGGTTTGGGGCAACATCAAACTGGATGTGGCCGAACTGATCGATCGCAAAGTGTTGCGTTTCATGGGGGAGGCTGCAGCTTATGCGTATCTCTCCATGCGCCAGGCGGTTGAAGACTCTGGTTTGACCGAAGACCAGGTTTCTAATGAGCGCACTGGCCTTATCGTTGGTTCAGGCGGCGCCTCTGCCAAGAATCAACTCGAAGCCTGCGATACCCTGCGTGAGAAGGGTATTCGTCGTGTAGGTCCTTACATGGTTACCCGTACCATGTCTTCAACGACCTCCGCGTGCCTGGCCACCCCCTTCAAGATCAAAGGGGTTAACTACTCCCTGAGCTCTGCCTGTGCGACGTCTGCGCACTGCATCGGAAGCGCTGTCGAGCAAATCCAACTGGGTAAGCAAGACATCATCTTTGCCGGTGGTGGCGAAGAGATTGATTGGTCCATGGCCTGCCTGTTTGATGGCATGGGCGCTCTGTCCAGCAAGTACAACGAGACGCCTGAACTGGCATCCCGGACCTATGATGCGGATCGGGATGGCTTTGTCATCTCCGGTGGCGCGGGTATCGTCGTCGTTGAAGAGCTGGAGCATGCTCTGGCTCGTGGCGCCAAGATCTATGCCGAGATCACCGGTTATGGTGCGACATCTGACGGTTACGACATGGTCGCTCCGTCCGGTGAAGGCGCGGCCCGCTGCATGCGTCAGGCGCTGGCAACCGTGAATGCGCCGGTTGATTACATCAACCCGCATGGTACTTCTACTCCGGTTGGTGACGTCAAAGAGCTGGAAGCTTTGCGTGCCGTGTTCGGTGACAAGGTTCCCAAGCTCTCTGCGACCAAGGCAATGAGTGGTCATGCGCTGGGCGCGGCTGGCGTGCACGAAGCCATCTACTCCCTGCTGATGATGGAGCATGGCTTCATCGCACCAAGCATCAACGTCGAAAATGACGATGCGCTGGCCGCAGGTCTGCCTATCGTCAAGCAGTACGAAGAGGCTGAGCTCAATACCATCATGTCCAATAGCTTCGGCTTTGGTGGTACCAATGCCACTCTGGTTATGAGTAAGTACAAGGGTTGATCGTTGGGCGGCTATGGTTGTTATCAGCCATAGCGCCACGCTGATTAGCAAAAGGCCCCGCCAAGTGATTGGCGGGGCCTTTTTGATCGTGCTCTGGTCATGGCTTGGCTGGCGTGGTGCTCTCAGCCCAGATAGCGCGCCAGATCGATGCCGTAGGTTTTCGGATCGACGGCACACTCGATGGTTTCGTTGGCGCCTGCGCGCGCCAGATCCAGCAGTTTGACCTCCAGATGGTGTTGACCAATGGTGCTGTAAATCACTTTGACCTTGGGCTGCAGCGGCGACTGTTCGTTGCGTTCGACCACTATGGCCAAGCGGCCACTCTGTAGCTTGACCAAGGTCCCGATGGGATGCACTCCCATGCATTTGATGAATTTGCGCACCAGCTCCTCGTCAAACTGGGTGCCTGCCCCTTGAAGCAGAATACGGAATGCTGCCGTGGGCGGCATGCCGACCTTGTAACAGCGATCGGCAGTCAGCGCATCGTAGACATCGACTATGGTACTCATGCGCGCATAGAGGTTGAGCTGCTCCCCTGCCAGTCCACGGGGATAACCCCGACCATCGAGGCGCTCATGGTGGCAACCGGCGACCGTCATCATGATTGGCGTGATGCCTTTTGACTCCTTGAGCAGTGCGATGCTCTGAACCACATGACTCTTCATGATGGTGAATTCATCATCGGTCAACTTGGCGGGTTTGTGCAGTATGGCGTCGGGGATGGTGATCTTGCCGGTGTCGTGCAGCAGGCCGCCAATGGTCAGCTCGCGTAGCACGGGCCGCTCCAGCTCGAGAAAGCGGCCAAAGTTAGCCAGCAGCATGCCGACGTTCAACGAGTGCTCCATCAGGTAGCTGTCTTTATCGCGGATCCGGGCTAAGCAAAACAGGGCATCGCGATTGTCAAAGATGCAGTCCACCAGGTCATCGGCAATGGCTTCCAGCTCGGCAACTTGCACGACCTCGCCTTTTTTCAGGGTCCGGAACAACTTACCCTGGATAGATTTCGCCTCCTGATAGAGACGACGGATCCGTTGCTCCTGGGGCGCTCGATTTCCAGAGCGCTCACTGCTATCTGACGGGAGTGTGGTGGGCGGCGCCACTGCCGGATCTTCTTTATGCAGCGTCCGACTCGGATCAATCCAGACGACGAGTACCCCTTGGCTGAGCATCTCCTGGATCTGCTGGCGACTGGTGACGTGTCCTGAGCGCTTGATTTCGTTTTGATGGCTCTGTTGGGCAATACCGACAACAAACATGCCGAGCTCAAGATGCTGGACCTTTACCTGCTGGAATTTGGATTCCGTAGAGGCTTGATTCATTGGCTACTACTTCCTGTGTCCCGACTATTCGCTAGCTTACGGGATTTATCAGCCTTTGCTATCTCTGTGTCACGGCTCTGCCTATAATGTCCGGCTTTGGTGCTGCCTTTGGCACAGAGAAACGAATTTGAGACGAAAACTATGAGACTAGATCGGTTCTTGACCGAAAGCGTGGGGCTCACTCGCTCCCAGGCGGGCAGGATTATCCGCAGTGGTGAGGTCCTGGTCAACGGGGTGGCGACCAAGAGTGCCGCCACTCAAGTTGATGCGCAGGATGTGGTGGAATGGGACGGTCAGAGACTACAGCAGACTGGCCCCCGTTATTTCATGCTGCATAAACCCGAAGGCTATGTCTGCTCGAACGATGATCCTGAACATCCAACCGTGTTGATGCTGTTTGATGAGCCGGCGTTGAATAAATTGCACTGTGCCGGTCGCCTGGATCTGGATACCACGGGTCTGCTGCTGGTTACCGATGATGGCCAATGGTCGCACCGCATCACGTCGCCCCGCCATGAATGTGCCAAGACCTATCGGGCCTGGTTGGCGGATCCGGTCGACCCGGCGGTGATCGAGCAGTTTGCCAACGGTGTGCAGTTACGTGGTGAGCGGCAATTGACTCGTCCGGCTGAGCTGGAGCTGGTGACCCCGACCGAAGCACTGCTGACGATCCATGAGGGCAAATACCATCAGGTCAAGCGGATGTTTGCGGCCGTTGGCAACAAGGTCATCCGGTTGCATCGCGAACGGGTCGGTGCCTTGGCGCTGGGCTCTGATCTTGCTCCAGGTCAGTACCGAGCCCTGACTCCCGAAGAGATAGCCGCATTCTAGATGTTCTCGCCGATGCCGGACTGACCACTTAAGTTTTGTTGGCCAGTACGAGCGCCGTACCGCAGACCACCAAGGCGGCTGCCAGCCAGGCACTGGTCGCCGGACGCTGGCGTGTATAGAGCCACAGCAGTGGCAACAGCATGACGGGAGTGGTTGACGAGAGGATCGCCACCATTCCGACATCCCCCCGGCTCAGAGCCATCAGGATCAGCGTCATGCCCAGTGTCATGGCCAAGAAGCCATTGCTGATGATCAACCCCAGGATTGGCCAGGTGATGGGGTTGCGTGCGCGGGCCAGCGGTGCTCCACTCAGCCGCAGCAGACTGTGAGCCACAAATGCCGTAGCCATGCGGACACAGGATGCGGCCACGGGATCGACGCCTTGGCTCATCACGGGTTTGGCCAGCAGGGTGCCGACCGACTGACACAGACCTGCGAGCAGCCCAAGGGCCACGGCTACCCCGAGTGAGCCGGATACCTGCTCGAGCTGGTGGCTACCCGAACGGCGGCCATAGACGATGGCGACCACCACGCCAGCCAGCACCAGCGCCGCCCCCCAGAGCCGAGCGCCCGAGAGCACCTCGGCAAACAGCCAGGCACCGAGCAGGGCCGAAAACAGGGCATGACTGGCAAACAAGAGTCCGGCCCGACGAGGGCCAAGACGGTTCAACGAAGCGTACAGAGCCGTATCGCCGATGAAGATACCGATCAGTCCGGAGAGCGCGACCTGCAGGAGTTGCGGGCCGGCGAGTGAGGAAAAGCCACCTGTGTAGAGTGCCAGGGTGCCCAGCATCAGGGTCACGCAGGCCATGCGCCAGCGGCTGAAGGCAAAGGGACCCAGATGGCTGGCAGGTTGTACCGAGAGCAGACTGGCAATGGCCCAAAGCAGGGCCGCCGCTAAGGCCAGCCATTCATAATGCATCGGGGGATTCCTTAAACAAGTTGGGCCCCAAAGAGGGGCCCGCAGTGCAACTACTGTAACCAGCTGCCCTCAGAGGCTCAAGCAAAAGGATCCGGATTAATCTCATCGATAGGATCCAGACTCCAGCTTGATGTGGCTTGGCTCTGTTTGAGCTGGCCATCCTCTTGATAGAGTTTGATCCGCAGCTTGAGGTTGTTGGCCGAGTCGGCGTTCTTCAGCGCCTCTTCTTCGCTGATGACACCTTCGGCGACCAGTTCAAACAGCGAGTTGTCGAAGGTCTTCATTCCTAGGGCTGCGGATTTCTCCATGATCTCCTTGATGGCGCCAAATTCGTTACGCTTGATCAAATCGCGCACCGTGTGGGTACCCAGCAGGATCTCGATGGCGGCCCGGCGTTGGCCATCCGTGGTTTTGACCAGTCGTTGCGAGACAAAGGCCTTGAGGTTGTTGCCCAGATCGTTGAGCAGTTGTGGCCGACGTTCTTCTGGGAAGAAGTTGATGATCCGGTCGAGTGCCTGGTTGGCGTTGTTGGCGTGCAGGGTCGAGATGGCCAAGTGGCCGGTTTCCGAGAAGGCCAGAGCATGCTCCATGGTCTCGCGATCGCGGATCTCCCCGATCAGGATGACATCCGGTGCCTGACGCAGGGTGTTCTTCAAGGCTGCATGAAAACTGCGGGTATCCACACCGACTTCCCGTTGGTTGATGATGCTCTTCCGGTGGGTATGGATGTATTCAATAGGGTCTTCAATCGTGATGAT
>JAYRLO010000343.1:0-2444 GCA_041905215.1 Aeromonadaceae bacterium | reverse complement strand
CGATCCCGGTTGCAGCGACAGGCCCAACGCATGGCCAATTTGCCGGTCTTGCCAAACCAGGGTAACCAGTGGCGCTCTTCGTGGTTCAACGCCATTTTTTCGCTCTGTAACTGCATCCTGCTTCCTTGTGAGTTCCGTCATCCAGACTGGGGACAAGGCAGTTAGCAATTGGCGTACCAAAAATGAGCAGCGTAGAGAGCCACTCTGGCGCGAGCCTGCCTCAGAATTGATCACCAAAACAAGGCATTGCGCCACTGAGGTGCAAACGAGCCCTCAAGCCGTTATATCAGCAGAGGGGCATGGGTAGATTCGCTGACCGGATGGCCTGCTGGCGTCATTTGCAGGTGCAGATAGTCGAGCAGAGCATCCCAGCCCAAGGGTTTGCTGAACAGATAGCCCTGGGTATAGGCACACCCCTCACCGGCAATGAAGGCCTGTTGCCCTTCGCGCTCCACCCCCTCGACAACCAGCTGCATGCCGAGGTTGTGCACCATGCTGATCAACCCTTGCAGCAACAGTCGGTCCTGGACATGCCCCGGGATCTGCACGATGAAAGAGCGATCAATCTTGACCAGATCCATCGGATAGCGCCGTAGGTAGTTCAGCGCCGAGAAGCCGGTACCGAAGTCGTCGATGGCAATCTGGCAACCGGCGCTGCGCAGGGCACGGATCCGATCCAGATGTTCATCATGACCATCCATGAAAATCGACTCGGTGATCTCGAAGATCAGGCTGCGCGGATCGAGTCGGTAGCGGGCCAATACCGACAACCATTCGCGAGCATCGGTGCTGAGGGTGTTGAACTCCAGAGTCGAGCGATTAACCGACATCTGCAGCCAGTCATAGCCAGCATCGTGCAATCGCCGCAGATCGCGACATGCCTGTTCGAGCAGTTGCTCACCCAGGAGCTGGATCAGGCCAGCCTCTTCGGCAAGAGGAATGAAATCCGCCGGGGAGACCACACCCAATTCGGGATTTTGCCAGCGCGCCAGAGCCTCCAACTTGGCGACCCGACCCAGGCGGTTGTCCCAGATCGGTTGATAGACCAGGGAGATCTCGCCATGTTGCACCGCCTGCAACAGCTGCCGTTGCATCGCCTCCCGCCGCATCACCCCCTGCAGCACAGGAGCCGAGAAGCAGAGATAGCTGAGTTGCTGGCGACGGGCTTCGAATAGAGCCAGATCCGTGTGCCGCAGCAACTGGTAGAAGTCATGACCATCCCGGGGCCAGAGCGCACCCGCCAGTGTGCCGGAGAGTCGCAGTTTACGCGGCCCCGCCTCGAATGGACGATGTACCTCACCCAGCACCTGTTCCCCCCACCGGGCCAACGACTCCTCGTCGCAGACTTGAGGCAACAACACGGCAAAACCATCCCCACCGACACGGCCGAGTAACCCCTGATCCCCCACCAACAGCCGCAGACGCACCGCCAGCTGCTGCAATAGCAGATCTCCGGTCTGGTGACTGAATCGGGTGTTGATGCTGCAGAAGTTCTTCAGATCCAGAGAGAGGAAACCAAATGGAATTTCATTCAGACAGGCCTGTTCCAGTTCGGCATAAAAACCGGGGCGATCCAGCAGCCCGGTCAGTGGATCCAGTCCGCGGGCCGCCAGGGTCGACAAGCCATACAGGCTGCTGCTTTTCTGCGCCTGCCCCACCAGGCAGAGCCATTGCGTCCGGGTCTCGGTGTGATAGCGGCAGATGGTGAGCTGCTCTGCGAACAGGTGGCCGTTCTTGTGGCGAGTGAGCAGTTGCCCCTGCCAACTCCCCCGCTCCATCACGGCCGACTTCACCATGGCCAGCACATCCTGTTCATAGAAGCCATTGCGCAGCACGGGTGCCAGCTTGCCAATCAACTCCTGAGCGCGATACCCGGTCAAGGTCTCGAATTCACGATTGACCGCCGAGATGATGCCATCTTCACAGCACAACACGGCAGCCGACGAGAGAGAATCCAGCGCCGCATGCGGCAGGCTGCCAGAGGAGGGGAAATGGACCCATAGCCTGGCGCCCAACCAGCTCGCCAACTGGCCATATCCCCGCGTGATCCATTCCGGCATTACAACTCCCTATCCCTGTCTGATTCCGATAGCGCACAGCATGGACTCATCCGGTCCATCCGGTGATGACATCCACTGATCCAGACTTCCATCAATCTGGATTCAATCCACTGGAAGTGAGCTACTAAGCAAAGAGCGTGCCCTTGTCTGTTGTGACGGCTTTAATTCCGAAATAGGCCGACTTGCTGGCTGTTTTTTAGGCGCCACCTGGCAGAACAATTGACTCATCCTGGGCATGAAACTCCTGTCAATAAATTCATCAGTCATCCACTTTCCGTCACGAAAGTTCAATTTTTTGCGAATGACTAAATCACCACAAGGAGTCGCGGATCGGATGAACACTGCCACCATTTTATCTGCAACACCAGAGGATTTGCCTCAACT
>JAYRLO010000342.1:0-2465 GCA_041905215.1 Aeromonadaceae bacterium | reverse complement strand
CGCCATGTCCAGCAGGTTGTTGACCAGTCGGGTGGTGCTCAGCACCTGCTGGCGCATCGCCGAGGCCATCGTGACCTGCGGGGCACCGGCCAGCCCGAGCTCCAGGGTGAGCAGTTCGGCCTGGCCAAACAGGGCGGTCAACGGGGTGCGCAGATCGTGCGACAGTGCCGACAACAACGAGTTGCGCAGCCGTTCCGATTCGGCCTGCAGGCGGGCCTGTTCGGCCGAGTGGGCCAGGGCGATGCGCTCCAGCGCGACGGCAATCAGCACCCCGAACAGCTCAAGCAGGCGGATCTGCTCCGGGATCTGCAACAGTCGCGGCTGACGTGGGGTAATCAGCAGTACGGCACAGGGTTGCTGGCCACTGCTTAACGGCTGTAGTCGGTAGGGCAACTGCGCATCGCGCTCACTGCCCAGACCCGCCGGCTGGCCATCTTGCAGGCAGAGCCTTGCCAGGGTGTCGTTCCATTCGCCGTGCGCACCGGTCTGGCCGTGCAACTGGCCATTGGCATCGGCGACCAGCAATTCAGTCTGTGCCTGAAAGCTATGCGCCAGCGCCTCGCAACTGAGTTGGGCGATCTGTTCTACCCTGACGGTGGCGCTCAGAGCTTGCGACAACTCAAACAGTTGGTGGGCTCGCTGTTCGCGGTGCTGGGCAATCTGCGCCTGATAACGGGCGCCGGCGGTCAGTTGTCCGGTGAGCAGGCCGCCCGCCAGCATCACCGCACAGGTGACCAGATACTGCATGTCGCTGACCGCGAATGAGACGTGCGGCTCGACAAAGAAGAAGTCAAACAGGCCGACATAGACCACGGCTGCGACGGTAGCAGGGGTACGGCCGAAGCGCAGCGCAATCAATACCACGCCGAGCAGATAGATCATCACCAGATTGACCGGATCGAGCCAAGGGAGCAGCGCCCGGGCGATCAGCGTCAGGCCGCCACCGAGCAACAGAGCGGCCACGGCACCTTGGCGCAGCTGGCGCCAGCGTGCCGGCCAGCTCTCCTGCAGGGGTGGCAATACCGCCGGGGCAACCGGCGGTGCGGGGACACCCCGGGGATCGGCAGCAACAGGACGAGTGGTGGCCGGTTCGCGCATCAATGACTCCAGACAGATGCTCATGGCATCGTTCAACGGACGGTCGACAGTGGCGCAAAGTATACGGGATTGCATTCGCCTCCCTCCAGTTACCGACAGCAGTTAAACCCTGACCTGCATCCCCATTTCCACCACCCGGTCGGCCGGGATCTGAATAAAGTCATACGGACGCAGTGAGTTGCGGCTGAGCAGGATAAATAGCCGGGCTCGCCACTTGGCCAGCCAATTGCGTCGTCCGGCCAGCAACGTCTCCCGCGAGAAGAAGAAGGTGGTGTTGCTCAGGTTGAGACGCAGGCCGTGTAGCGAGGCCAGCTGACAGATGGTGTTGATATCCGGCGTCTCGTGAAAACCGTAGGCCACCGTCATGCGCTGTACCGTGGCCGACAGCGGTTTGATCTCAATATGACGCTCGCGACTGACATAGGGCGTGTTCAGGGTGCGGAAGTGCATAAAGATGATGCGCTCATGCAGCACACGGTTATGGCGGACATTATGCACCAGGGCATGCGGGACCCCCTGTTCGGTGCGCGCCAGATAGACCGCAGTGCCCGGGATATGCTGCGGTTTCTCCTTGGCCACCAGTTTGACGAATTGCTCCCAGGAGAGACTCTGCCGGCTGACTTCACGTAGCAGCAGGAAGTGCTCCCATTTCCAGATCGCCATCACACCGAAGGTCAGCGCGCCGGCACCTAGCGGCAGCCAGCCGCCATCCAGGATCTTCATCAGGTTGGAGAGGAAGAACGGCAGATCGATGGTGAGCAGCAAGGCGCCGATCAGCTTGACCAGCGGCAGTGGCCAACGCCAGTTGTAGTGCGCCACATAGCAGGCGAGCAGGGTGGTAATGGCCATGGTGCCGGTGACCGCAATGCCGTAGGCGGCCGCCAGCTTGCTCGACTCACGAAACATCAAGATGACGCCGAGGATGCAGAAAAACAGCATCCAGTTGACGAATGGCATATAGATTTGGCCGGCCTCATCGGCTGAGGTGTGCAGGATTTTCATATTCGGCAGATAGCCCATGCGTACGGCCTGGCGGGTCATCGAGAAGGCGCCGGAGATCACCGCCTGTGAGGCGATGATGGTGGCCAAGGTGGCCAGGATTACCAGCGGGATGATCGCCCACGACGGGGCCAGCAAGTAGAACGGATTTTCCAGTGCCTTGGGGTTGCTCAGGATCAGCGCCCCTTGACCCAGATAGTTCAGGGTGAGGGCTGGCGAGACAAAGCTGAACCAGGCCAGGCGGATCGGGCGCTTACCAAAATGGCCCATGTCGGCATACAGCGCCTCGCCGCCGGTGATGGAGAGCACCACGGCGCCGAGCGCCAAAAAGGCGGTGTATTGGTAGGTCAGCAGGAAATACCAGGCCC
>JAYRLO010000045.1:0-14047 GCA_041905215.1 Aeromonadaceae bacterium | reverse complement strand
AGAAACATCTCGGCTGGTTCAGTAGCGAAGAGGTTCGTGCTGTCGCCGATGATCTGGGTGTTTCACCACAGGAAGTGGTCGAGATGGAAGCCCGGATGAGCGGCCATGATGTCGCCTTCGATGGCTATGATGATGACGATGGCGAAGGTGTTGCCTACGCGCCGGTCCATTATCTGGAAGACAAAAATTCTGATTTGGCCGCTACCTTCGAGAGTGATAACTGGGAACAGCGCGCCGAACAAAAACTGGTCCTGGCCATGCAGGGGCTCGATGAGCGTAGCCAGCACATCGTCAAACGGCGCTGGCTGGATGACGACAAAGCCACGCTGCAAGAGCTGGCCGATCTCTATTCGGTGTCGGCAGAGCGGGTGCGACAACTGGAAAAGAACGCCCTGAAGCGTTTGAAGGATGTACTCGAAGCCTGATTCGGTCATACCGGATAATCAAAAGCCAGTCTTGTGACTGGCTTTTTTGTCGGCATGATTCGTAGCCGAGGCGGCTACTCCATCTCATCGAAACGGGCGGCGACCAGTTGTTCCACCGCTGCCATCACGGCCTCGGCATCGGCCCCTTCGCAGGTGACATGAATACTCTCACCCTGAGCGGCCTCTAGCATCAGCAGCCCCATGACACTATCGGCACTGGCCTCTTTTTCACCGTTGCTGACCATGATGGTGGCTTGATAGCTGGCGGTGAGCTGTACCAGCTTGATGGCGGCCCGGGCATGCAGCCCCAACTTGTTGATGATCGGCAATCTCTTTTCAATGCGCGGCATGCTGTTTCTCCAGGGTACGGTGGCGAACTTGTACCGTCTTGTTGCGAGCTCGGAAGCTGGCAGCCAACTGCTCTGTGATAAATACGGATCTGTGCTGCCCACCGGTACAGCCAATGGCGACCGTGACATAACTGCGGTTGTTACGCTCCAGATGGGGTAGCCAGTTGTTGAGCAGGGTATCGATCTGCTGGCTGTAGAGCATGACGTCCGGCTGTGCCTGCAGGTAGTCGCGCACCGGGCCATCCAGCCCGGTCAGCGCTCTGAGTTCGGGGACCCAATGCGGGTTGGGCAAGAATCGTGCGTCGAAGACGAAGTCTGCATCCTTCGGGGTTCCATGCTTGAAACCGAAGGATTCGAACACCAGAACCAGCTCTTTCTCCTTCCGGCCCAGGATCCGCTCACAGATCTGCTCGCTAAGGTCATGAATGCTCAGCGAGCTGGTATCGATCCGCAGGTCGGCGGTCGAGGAGAGAGGTGCCAGCAGGTGCGTTTCCTGCAAGATGGCTTGATCCAGAGAGAGATCCTTGCGGGAGAGTGGATGCAGACGCCGACTCTCACCATAGCGACGGATCAGGGTCGCATTGTCGGCATCGGTGAAGATGCTGGAGAATTCAATATCACTGGCCTGACGGATCTGTCCGAGCAGATTCTCGATATCTCCGCTCTGTTCCGGCATGTTGCGCACATCAATGCTGACCGCCAGTCGATCATGGCGATCCCGGGTTTCATTGACCAGTTGGGGCAACAGGGTGACTGGCAGGTTATCGACACAGTAGTAGCCGAGATCCTCTAATACTCGCAGTGCGATAGTTTTTCCGGAGCCGGAACGGCCACTGACGACGATCAGTTTCATGGATTCCTCAGGGCTCGATCATCAGTTGGTAAAGGGCCTCGTCATCTTCGGCCTGTCGCAGCTGGCGACAGAATGCTTTGTCATTCAATTTGCTGGCGATGAGTGCGAGAGTCTTGAGGTGTGTTTTGCACTCGCTTTCTGGCACCAGCAAGGCGAACAGGATATCAACGGGTTGATTGTCGATGGCATCGAAAGCGATGGCTTGCTCGAGTGTAAGGAATACGGCGGTGAGTGGATGACCGTCCGGGATGCGGCCGTGAGGTATGGCAATGGCGCCACCGATACCCGTACTCCCCATCTTTTCCCGGGCCAGCAGACGCTCAAATAACTCCTGTTCATCGAGGCCAAGACGTTGCGCGGCTAACTCACTGATGAGCTCGATGGCTCGCTTTTTACTGGAACAAGGGACCGCACTTTTGGTGCAGTCCCTGCTGAGGAAATCCTGAATTAACATAGTCACTTACTATTCAATTTATCTTTATGCTTAATCAACTGGCGATCCAGTTTATCGATCAGGGTATCAATGGCGGCATACATGTCGCTATGTTCTGAATTGGCGAACAATTCACCACCGTTGACGTTCAGTTTGGCTTCTGCAATCTGGTTGAGCTTCTCGACGGTCAGAGTGACCTGCACATTATTGATCTGTTCGAAATGGCGCTCCAGCTTGGCAAATTTACTATTTACGAAGTCACGCAGCGGGTCGGTAATTTCAATGTGATGACCTGACAGGTTAATTTGCATAACGTCTTCCTTTTGTTTGGCCTACAACAGGCGTTTGCGCTGACTGGATGGTGGTATTGACAGCGACTCTCGATATTTAGCGATGGTCCGTCTGGCTACCATAATACCTTGCTCAGTAAGCAAATCCGCGATCTTGCTATCGCTTAAGGGTTTTGCCGGGTTCTCCGCGGCCACCATTTTTTTGATCAGAGCTCGAATAGCGGTGGAAGAACACTCCCCTCCATTATCAGTATTGACGTGACTTGAGAAAAAGTATTTAAGTTCGAAGATTCCGCGTGGTGTATGCATGAATTTTTGGGTGGTAACCCGCGAAATAGTGGACTCATGCATCTCGACTGCCTCGGCAACATCGTTGAGGACCATGGGCTTCATCGCCTCTTCGCCGTATTCGAAGAAGTCCTGCTGCTGATCCACGATACAGTTGGCCACCTTCAGCAGCGTTTCGTTTCTGCTCTCCAGGCTCTTGATAAACCACTTGGCCTCTTGCAGATGAGAGCGGATGAATTGACTGTCACTGCTATTGCGGGCGCTGCGCGCCATGGCCGCGTAGGTCTCGTTGATGCGGATCTTGGGCATTGAGTCCGGGTTTAGTTCCACCACCCATTTGCCCTGTTTCTTGCTGACCGCGACATCCGGAATGACATATTGGGAGTCAGATTGCAGCACGCTGTTACCAGGACGAGGCTCCAGGTGCTGGATCAGATCCAGTGCCTCCTTGAGTTCGCTCTCCTTGAGCTGCATTTTGCGCGCCAGGGTGCGGTAGTCGCGGTTGCCGAGCAGATCCATGTGTTCTTTGAGGATGCGGCGGGCTTCATGCAGCCACGGTGTTGTTTCCGGATACTGCCCGAGCTGGATCAGCAGACACTCCTGGACCGAGCGCGAGGCAACCCCGATCGGGTCGAAGTGCTGGATTCTCTTGAGCACAGCCTCGACCTCATCCATCTCGACATCCCGATCATCGGCTTGTACCGCTTCGAGAACGTCATCCAGGCTGACGGTCAGGTAACCAGACTCGTCGATGGCATCGATGATGGAGAGGGCTATGGCCTGATCCAGCTCACTAAACCGGGTGAGTTGCATCTGCCAGAGCAGGTAATCTTGCAGCGTCTCTGTGGTTTCCCCTTGATAGATGGGCTCATCATCGCCGCCGCTGGGAAGGCCACTGGCCTGATGGGTTCCTGCGGTATAGAGCTCATCCCAGGTGGTATCCATCGGCAGCTCATCAGGCATGTTTTCCTGACTCAAGGCTTCGCTGGTATTGAGCTGGCTGTCGTCGGATGCCTCGTGATTCTCATCGGCCTGGGCCTCTGCCTGTTCTCGTTCCGACAGCGACTCCAGATTTTCACTCTCTTCTTGCTCCAGCAATGGATTGGCATCCAGTGCCTGCTGGATCTCCTGCTGGAGCTCCAGCGTCGAGAGTTGAAGTAGGCGAATGGCCTGCTGAAGTTGTGGCGTCATGGCCAGAGACTGGCCCAGACGCAACTGTAATGTCGGTTTCATGAGTGTCGCTTATTCCTTAATCGAGAACTCGGGTCTGCCGAAACATGCCGCGAATTGGTTACAGCGAGAAGCCATCTCCCAGATAGACTTTTTTGACTTGCTCATCGCTGAGGATCTCGGTCGGCGTTCCTTGTGCAATAAGCTTGCCATGACTGACGATATAGGCTTTTTCGCAGACATCCAAGGTTTCTCGCACATTATGATCGGTAATTAGCACGCCAAGCCCTCGATCACGCAGATGTTCGATGATGCGTTTGATGTCGATGACCGAGATTGGATCGACCCCGGCGAAGGGTTCATCCAGCAGAATGAACTGGGGATCGGCGGCCAGTGCTCTGGCTATTTCCACTCGCCGCCGCTCGCCGCCGGAGAGGCTCATGCCCAGGTTGTGGCGAATGTGGCTGATGTGGAACTCTTCGAGTAGCGACTCCATCTTGTCGCTGCGCTCTTCTTTGGTGAGGTCTCGACGGATCTCCAGAACCCCCATCAGGTTCTGTTCGACCGTCAGACGACGAAAGATGGATGCCTCCTGTGGCAGATAACCGATGCCGTTACGCGCTCGCTCGTGCATCGGTAACGCCGTGATGTCGATATCGTCGACAGAGACGACGCCGCCATCTTGCGGTACCAGGCCGACAATCATGTAGAAGGAGGTGGTTTTCCCGGCACCGTTCGGCCCCAATAGACCAACTACCTGGCCGGTTTCTACCTGCAGGCTGACATCACTGACCACGGTGCGGCTCTTGTAGCTCTTTTTCAGCGAGCTGGCTTTCAACAACGCCATGTTATTGCCCACCCTTCGACTGACTCTGTTCTTGTACCTGATCGGGCAGGAAGATGGTCTTTACCCGGGATCCTTTACTGGTACTCTCGGCCGCCATCTGTTGCTTCTGGATGTCATAGCGGATGACATCACTGGTGACCTTGTTATCTTCTTGCTTCAGCTCTGCCTGCCCAGTGAGGATGACCAGCTTCTCCTTGAGTTTGTAATGAAGTTGCTTGGCGCTAGCCTGTACCGGCTTGCCATCATCCAGGATCTGGAAAAAGGTGGCCGGGTTGCCATAGGCGATCATCTCTTCAGCCCCTTTATCACCTTTGCGCAGCACTTCGACTTTATCTGCGCTGATCTTGATGGTGCCCTGGTTGATGGTGACCTCATCGATGAAGGAGACCTTGTTATCGCCAAGCTCGGCTAACTGACGCTTGGAGTCGACATAGATTTTTTGCTGGTAATCGGTTTGCTTGGCCATGGCGGGCAGGGCCAGCAGCAGGCAACAGAGCAGATTAACGGGCTTGGTTAAAATAGATCGCATGGCTGTCATCCAGTAGTTCATAGCTGTTCTTATCCAGTTTCCCGAGCAGTCCCACACCTTGATTATGGAAGCCTGGGCCTTCGATCTCGACCTTGAGGTTGGTGCGGACTTGTTGATTGGTCAGATCCAGTTCCAGATAGTCGGTCGTGAGTTTTTGTACCACTGGGGCTGGCGCGAGATTTTGCAACTCGACCTTGTGGCGCAGGATGGCACTGTCATCCTGGTTGAGAATTCCCTTTTCACCGCTCAGTTGCCAGTTGGCACGCCCCTGCGCATCCCGCGTCAGGATGCGGGGGCGCTGGAGCTCGGTCATCTCCAGCTGGCTGTAGTGTTCGGCGTAATCGGCTTGCAGCTCCTCTTTGAGGTTGCCCGCCGCATCGTAATGTTGAGTCCGTAACTGGCTGGCCGTGAAGGAGGGCTGGTAGATGGCCCCGTGGTTCAGGGATTGATCCTCGGTGTCTGCGGAAAACCAGCGCCAGATAACCAGGGCGAGGAGAAACAGCAGCCCGATCCCCCAGTTCTGGCGACTCATATCGAGGCTCCCTGCGCCTGTTCCAACGCCTGGTTGGCCTGGAGTAGCAGGTCGCAAACTTCGCGAACGGCGCCGGCGCCGCCATCCAGTTGGGTCACATAATCGGCGGCGCGTCGTGCCAGTGGATGCGCATCGTTGACGGCGACCCCTAGCTGACAGGCTTGCATGACCGGAATATCGATCACGTCATCGCCGATATAGGCGGTCTGGCTGGCATCGAGCCCCAGCAGATCCAGCAGATCCTGGAGGGCCGGCAGCTTGTCCCCTTGCCCCTGATAGACATGCTCTATGCCCAACGCCGCCATGCGGTCGCTGACGATCCGCGAGTCACGGCCCGTGATGATGCCGACTTCAATGCCGATTTCACGCAGCGCCTTGAGGCCGAAGCCATCTTTGGTATGGAATGTCTTGAGCTCTTCACCCTGATTGCCCATATAGATGCGGCCATCCGACAGCACGCCATCGACATCACAAACCAGCAGGCGGATCTGCTTGGCGCGCTCGAACAGCTCGGCGTCAATCGAGCCGTAGAGGGTTTCGACCTGCGTCATCATACGACCCCGGCCTTGAGAACATCGTGCATGTTGAAGGCTCCGACGGGGCGCTGTTCTTTATCGACCACCACCAGGCCATTGATCTTCTTGCTTTGCATCAGTTGGACGGCTTCGGCGGCCAGCATTTCGGGACCTACCGTGATGCACTGGGTCTTCATGACACATTCGATGGCGGTCTGGTGAATGTCGATCCGCTGGTCGAGTATCCGGCGCAGGTCTCCATCGGTGAACAGACCGGCCAGAGTGCCATCGGCGTTGAGTATGGTCGTCATTCCGAGACCCTTATCGCTGACTTCCAGCAGGGCATCGCGCACCGATGCCTGGCGGTGCACGTGGGGTAGCAGTTCGCCGGTATGCATCAGGTCTGCGGTGCGTAGCAGCAGTTTGCGGCCGAGGGCCCCTCCTGGATGGGACATGGCAAAGTCGTCACTGGTGAAGCCGCGGGCTTCGAGCAAGGCGACGGCCAGGGCATCACCCATCACCAGCGTAGCCGTGGTGCTTGATGTTGGCGCCAGACCGAGCGGGCAGGCCTCTTCCGGGACGCGAATACACAGATGAATGTCGGATTCGTTGGCCATGGTGGAGTTCGGATTGCTGGTCATGCAGATCAGCGTATTACCCCAGCGTTTCAGTACCGGCAGCAGCGCCAGGATCTCGCTGCTCTCACCGGAGTTGGAGATGGCGATGACGACATCCTGAGCGGAGATCATCCCCAGGTCGCCATGACTGGCCTCCCCTGGATGCACAAAAAACGCTGCCGTGCCTGTGCTGGCGAAGGTGGCGGCCATCTTGCGGGCAATGTGACCGGACTTACCCATGCCCATGACGATGACCTTGCCTGAACAGTGCAACATCAGCTCGCAGGCCTGGTTGAATTGCTCATTCATGTACTCTTTTAGCCCACGCAGTGCCGCCAGCTCGGTTTCCAGCACTCGCTGGCCGACCTTCCGATAATCGAACGATTTGGACATTATTCAGACTCCACAACAACTTACTGGCCGATTATATGAAACTCGGGGGAGAGAAGCGAATTACGACACGTGAGCCCGCTCGTTGGTCCCGGATCGGATATTTTCTGTACCGCTGGCTAGTTGCGAGTTAGATCACACCCACCTACAATGCGCACTCAATGCGATAGTCTGGGAGTTTCACGTGAGCGACGATTTGATCCGCATCTCCGGGCTGAGTTTCAGCCATGGCGATCGGCTGTTGTATGACGATATCAGTCTGACGATCCCTCGCGGCAAGATCACCGCCTTGATGGGGCCCAGCGGTATCGGCAAGACCACGTTGCTGCGTTTGATGGGTGGCCAAATCAAGCCGGATGCTGGCCAGGTGTTGTTTGATGGACTCAATGTGCCGGACCTCTCCCGCCGCGAACTCTATGAACAGCGCAAGCGCATGAGCATGCTGTTTCAAAGTGGCGCGCTCTTCACGGGCATGAGTGTCTTCGATAACGTCGCCTATCCGCTGCGTGAGCACACCAAGCTTCCTGAAGAGTTGCTACGAACTCTGGTGTTGATGAAACTGGAGTCGGTTGGTTTGCGTGGCGCCGAAAATCTGATGCCGGCCGAGCTCTCGGGTGGCATGGCGCGCCGTGCGGCACTGGCGCGAGCCATAGCTCTCGACCCGGAACTCATCATGTATGATGAGCCCTTCGTCGGTCAGGATCCGATCACCATGGCCGTATTGGTCAAGCTGATCAGCCAGCTCAACAAGACCCTCGGGATCACCTCGGTGATAGTGTCCCACGATGTCCCTGAAGTGATGAGCATCGCCGACTATGTCTACCTGATTGCCAATCGCAAGGTGGTGGCCCAGGGAACCCCGGAACAGCTACGCCAGGAGGCTAACCCCGAAGTGGTGCAGTTTGTTCATGGTTTGCCGGATGGTCCTGTACCGTTCCACTATCCGGCCAATGATTATCTGCAGGAACTTTAAATGGTGTTCGAATCGATCTCGCGTCTGGGACGCACGGGTGTCCGGAGTCTGCAGGCCATCGGGCGGGCAGGCATCATGCTGTATCATGCTCTGGTCGGTCGCCCGCAGTTTGCCAAGCACTTCCCGCTGCTGGTTCGCCAATTGTATGTAGTGGGCGTTCAGTCGGTGCTGATCATCCTGGTTTCCGGGCTGTTCATCGGCATGGTGCTGGGGTTGCAAGGCTATAAGGTGCTGGTGGACTTCAAGGCCGAGGGGAGCCTGGGACCGCTCGTTGCCCTGTCGCTACTGCGTGAACTGGGCCCTGTGGTTGCCGCCCTGCTGTTTGCCGGTCGTGCCGGCTCGGCCTTGACGGCTGAAATTGGTTTGATGAAGGCGACCGAGCAGCTTTCGAGCCTGGAGATGATGGCGGTCGACCCGCTACGACGCATCGTCTCTCCACGTTTCTGGGCTGGCGTCATCAGTCTGCCGTTACTCGGGCTGATGTTCAGCCTGATCGGCATCTATGGCGGCAAGCTGGTCGGGGTCGACTGGCTTGGTGTGGATGAGGGGACTTTCTGGTCTGGCATGCAGGCTGCGGTCGAACTGGGTGAAGATGTGGGACAAGGTTTTATCAAGAGTCTGGTCTTTGCTCTGGTGGTGACCTGGATCGCCCTGTTCAATGGCTATGATGCCAAACCAACTTCGGCCGGCATCAGCCAGGCCACCACGCGGACCGTGGTTCACTCCTCTTTGGTGGTGCTGGGTCTCGACTTTATTCTGACTGCGGTCATGTTTGGGTGAATGCGATGAAATTCAATAAGATAGAGTTTATGGTCGGCTGTTTCATGCTGGCGGGGATCCTGGCTGGTGTGCTGCTGTCGCTGAAGGTCGCAGGCTTGACCTTCGACGACGGGCGCGACTCCTACACCCTGTTCGCCCGCTTTGACAATATCGGCGGCCTCAAGGTGCGCTCACCGATCAAGATCGGTGGGGTCGTGGTCGGTCGGGTCTCGGATATCCAGATCGATACCAAGACTTTGGCTCCCGTAGTCGAGATGCAGATCCAGGAGCGTTATAACGCCTTGGCCGATACCACCACGGCCTCCATCCTGACCTCTGGGCTCCTCGGCGAACAGTATATTGGCCTGACTCCTGGCTTCTCGGACGAAGATATGGGGACTACGGTGTTGAAATCCGGCGATCGGATTGGGGATACCAAGTCAGCCATCGTATTAGAGGACCTGATCGGCAAGTTCCTCTACAGTCAAAGCAATAAATGAGGTTTACCCGCATGTTGAAAAAACTTCTGTGTCTAGCGCTGCTGGTCTGTGGTTGGAGTTCTGCCGCGTCGGCCTATCCGGCGGATCCCTATGCCTTGATCAACGAAGCTGCCAGCAAGACGTTTGATCGTCTGAACAAGGATCAGTCGCAGATCCACAGCGAGCCAGGCTATCTGCGAGTCATCATCCGTGACGAGCTGATGCCCTATGTGGATAACAAGTTTGCCGCCTACAAGGTGATTGGTAGCAATATCAAGGACACGACACCGCAACAGCGTGAGCGTTTCACGCTGGCGTTTACCAACTACATCATCTCCACCTATGCCGATGCCCTGGCTAAGTATGACAACCAGAAGATCAAGGTTGAATCAGCCAAGCCGGTGGGCGACGAGAAGATCACCTCGGTCAACGTGGCGGTCCTGGATCCGGGCAAGCCAGACATCAATGTCATCTTCAAGCTGCGCCAGAACAACAAGACGGGCGAGTGGAAGGTGTTCGACATGGTGGCCGAAGGGATCAGTCTGCTCTCCTCCAAGCAGTCCGAGCTCGGTGGCATGATCCGCGACAAGGGGATTGATGCGGTGAGCCAGATGCTCGAAGAGCACAACAGCAAGCCAGTTCAACTGCCGGGCAAGCAATCATGAGACTCAGCGGCGTTATTGATGCCCGGCAGGTCTCCGAGTTGTGGCGTCGGCGCGATGAACTGTTTGCGCATAATGAGCTGGACTTGGCCGAGGTCAGCCACGTCGACTCGGCTGGCTTGGCCTTCCTGGTCAAATGGGCCAAATCCCGCCAGCTGGTGGGGGAACGGCTCCGTCTGAACGGTGCCTCCGGCCGACTGGGCAAACTCATCGAACTCTACGCGGTTGAACCTCTGTTCGACCTACAGATGCACGCTTAAACCACGAGACAAAAGATGCAAGCAACCGAGATTGAGAGTATCCTGCGGGCCGCATTGTCGCTGGATGAAGTCTATGCCCAGGGTGATGGCAGTCACTTCCAAGTGATTGCCGTATCCGGACTGTTTGCCGGCATGAGCCGGGTCAAAAAACAGCAGACCGTCTATGCACCATTGGCGGAGCATATTGCCTCCAATGCCATCCACGCATTGAGCATCAAGGCCTTCACTCCCGAGGAGTGGAAGCGCGAGAAGAAATTTATCATGCCCTCCTGAGGGAACGGATCTTCTGATGGACAAATTCAAGATTTACGGTGGTTGCAGCCTCAACGGTGACGTGACCATCTCTGGTGCCAAAAATGCGGCACTGCCCATACTGTTTGCGACTCTGCTGTGTGATGAAGAGATCCATCTCAGCAACGTGCCACATCTGAAGGATGTGAACACCACCCTGAAATTGTTGGAGATCCTCGGTGCCACTGTGCAGCGTAACGGTTCCGTGACCGTGCTGGCGGGTGCCGTGAACCACCATGTCGCACCCTATGAGCTGGTCAAGACCATGCGGGCTTCCATCCTGGCACTGGGTCCTTTGACCGCCAAGTTCGGTATGGCGGATGTCTCCTTGCCGGGTGGTTGTGCCATCGGTGCCCGTCCGGTCAACCTGCACATCCACGGCCTCGAGCAGATGGGGGCGCAGATCGTCGTCGAAGAGGGCTACATCAAGGCCCGGGTTGACGGTCGACTGAAGGGGGCGCATATCCTGATGGATATGGTCTCAGTCACCGGCACGGAAAACCTGATGATGGCAGCGGTACTGGCTGACGGCCAGACGGTCATCGAGAATGCGGCCCGAGAGCCGGAAGTGGTCGACCTGGCCAACTTCCTCATCGCGTTGGGGGCCAAGATCCAGGGGGTTGGTACCAATACTCTGGTCATTGACGGTGTCGAGAAGCTCCATGGTGGCGCCTATCGCGTGCAGCCGGATCGGATCGAAACCGGCACCTTCCTGGTGGGGGCCGCCATCTCCGGTGGCTGCATTACCTGCCATGAGACGGATCCATCCTTGCTGGAGGCGGTGCTGGTCAAGCTGGAAGAGGCTGGCGCCCTGATCGAGAAAGGCAATGACTGGATCAAGCTGGACATGCGTAACCGCACTCTGAAGCCGGTCAACATTACCACGGCACCCTATCCGGCGTTCCCGACCGACATGCAAGCACAGTTTACCGTGCTCAATGCGGTGGCGCAGGGTACTGGCATCGTCACGGAAACCATCTTCGAAAACCGCTTCATGCATGTGCCTGAGCTGGTACGGATGGGGGCCGATATCGAGTTGCAAGGCAACACGGCCATCTGTCGCGATACCGCCCACTTGAGTGGCGCCCAGGTGATGGCTACCGATCTGCGTGCTTCGGCCAGTCTGGTGTTGGCCGGCTTCGTGGCCGAGGGCATCACCATGGTGGATCGTATCTACCACATCGATCGTGGCTATGAGGATATCGAAGGCAAGCTGCGTGGCCTCGGTGGCAAGATCGAGCGGATCCACGGCGAACCCGTATAATCGACGTTCAGTTACGAATCATCCAAGCCCTGCCTTAGCGCAGGGCTTTTTTTTTCAGCCAAAAAGAAAGGCTATTCCCAGTTAGGTGTTGATGGGTCCATTCGATGTTGGTCTGGAGTCCGGACGAACAAAGACACGTCGTGAATACTTCCTTGTAGCCTCGATGGCGGCATCCCTGCCGCCAACGGTCTGCTTTTCGTCCAGACTCCATCCCTCTAACTAGCGGCTAGCGGTTTCGAGTCAGCGTGCGCCACCTTGTCGATGTAGCAGAAATCTTCAACAGGCAGCGGGGACAGAGCCAAAAGAAATGGGCCGTAAACGGCCCAAAATGAGGAATGAAGATCGTCTGACGTGGATGGAGCCGACGATCCGAGGCTGTTCAGTCCTGAACCTCACGGCCGGCTCCTGTGGCTGTGAGGGCAACATCCGGACCTCGTGGAAGGCTCCGGAAAAAGCTGCTGAAATAACCTAACGACGATATATTCACTAATTGTCGGTTTGTTTTCAATAAACAAGAGGCAATAATGGCTTTGTGGTGAATATTATTTAATATAATTCACTATTGATGATGATTCGTTAAAAAATGGTGTGCGAAGTGAACGAGAACCATAAGATCGACAATCTGGATCGCAGCATCTTATCCGCCTTGCAGCAGGATGCGCGGGTTCCCTATGCCGAGTTGGGCAAACGGTTCGCCGTCAGCCCGGCGACTATTCATGTGCGTGTTGAGAAGATGAAACAGGCGGGCATCATCACGGGCACCCAGGCGATGGTCGACGTCAAGCAACTCGGTTATGACGTCTGTTGCTTCATCGGCATCAATCTCAAGAGCGCCAAGGATTACGCGGCGGCGCTGGCGCAGCTGGAGAGGCTCGAGGAGGTGGTCGAGGCTTACTACACGACTGGTCACTACAACATCTTCATCAAGATCATGACCCGCTCCATCGACGAGTTACACCATCTGCTAACCGATCGGATCCAGGCCATCGACGAGATCCAGTCGACCGAGACCCTGATCTCGCTGCACAATCCAATCGCTCGCCAGGTTGTGCCCTGACATCGGCTATCGCTCTTCGGGCAGGAGTGTTCAGTTGATCACGAGTTGTGATCATTTTGTTGCGCATGCTGGCGGGAGCGTCGCCCCTGGACGATAGTGGATGAGACATCCATCGACTCTCAGGAGCGTCCTATGTTGCGTGAATTAGTGTTGCCACCCCTGCTGGCATTCGCCTTCATGTTCGTTGTCAGCAACCTGATCCATTCGTTGTAATCGGTCAACCCGGCTAGTTTATCTCGTCTTCCATCCTCATTTTGTCTATTCTCGCCGCTGGCACCAGGATCCCTCCTGGTGCCATGGTTCCTATCTGCAACGGGGTGAAATGATGGAAGATCTCTGGGCGTTGGGTCATGCCGACGACTCCTTCGGTGGCTCGGTACTGGGTAGCAAGGGGACGCAGTGGCTCTGGTTTTCCGATCGGGACGAGGTACTGGATTACCTGCTGGGCGATTATGTCGATCTGCTGGCCGATACCGGTGAGTTGGACGATGAACAACTGGAATCGGCGCGCGATCGTTTCACCGATCTGGTTGAGAACTGTGCGAATGATGAACAGCTAGTCCATGAACTCAATGAGCTGAGCGTCGAGCTGCGACGCATCATCTGGTTTGGCTCACTCTCTGAGCTGGCTACTGGTTACCGCGACTTTGCCATGGCCCTTCGCCATTACTACTGGCAACAGTTGGGTGAAGAGGACGAGCCCGATGCGGCGGTCGAGCCAGAGCAGTGGGGCGAGCTGGTCGAGGTGCTGGATGACTTCCTGATCGATGGTGATTACCGCTGACTTGCGGTTCCGAACAGCCGATCGCTCACCACGGTGACTCAGGTAGCGCTAAGCTGACCCTTTGCGTCGGGGATGGCGCTGTGGATCCCCCATGGATGGGTTTACGGCGTGTCAGTGTGTGCTTCCTTGTCGCTGTCGCATCGTTAGGATCGGCTATTTAGTCATGGTTTGTCTCGGAACTTGGCAATACATCGCCGATGGTAGATACTGGTTTTATATACATACCTTCTGACCTTGCCATGCGACTCTACATTGCCGAAAAACCCAGCCTAGGGCGTG
>JAYRLO010000044.1:0-14053 GCA_041905215.1 Aeromonadaceae bacterium | reverse complement strand
CATGCTCTGGCGGCTGATGCGCGTCCTGCCGGAGCTGCTGAGCGAGCCCGACTTCGCCTCGCTGCGCAGCTATCTGACCGACGATGACGGTGAGCGCAAGCGTTATCAGCTCTGCCAGCGCATCGCCGACGTATTCGACCAGTATCTGGTCTATCGACCGGACTGGATCGCCGATTGGGAGCAGGGCGGAGCGCTCGGGGCTCAGAAGCAACCCTGGCAGCCGCAGTTGTGGCGGGAGCTGGTGGCCGCTACCGAGCAACAGGCATCTCATATCCACAGAGCCAATCTGTTTGAATCCCTGATCCAGCACCTGCAAGGCGGCCCGCGGCCGCCCAATCTGCCCCAGCGGCTCTTCGTGTTTGGCATCAGCTCCCTGCCGCCCCACTATCTGCGGGCGCTGCAGGCGCTGGGCCACCATACCGACGTCCATCTGATGCTGACCAACCCCTGCCGACACTACTGGGGCGATCTCATCGAGTCGTGGCGCATGAACCAAGGGTGGTTGCAGCAGTTGCTGGCGCGCCGCCGCGCGCAACTGGATGCCAGCCTGACTCCGGGGGCGGAACAGCCGCTGGTGGCCGATTCGGCCAGTCAGGGCAACCCGCTGCTGGTCTCCATGGGCAAGCAGGGGCGGGATCACCTCTCCTTGCTGGTGGATCTGCAGCCGAACGAGTTTGATGCCTTCGTCGAGATCCAGCCGGACAACCTGTTACACCTGCTGCAATCGGACATTCTGGATCTCACCGATCGCAGCCGCGAGACAAAAAAATACCCGCTGGCCGCCGAGGACGAGTCGTTGGTCATCCACGCCTGCCACAGCCCGATGCGCGAGGTGGAGGTGCTGCACGACGCCCTGCTGGCGCGCTTTGCCGCCGATCCGACCCTCAAGCCGCGCGACGTGGTGGTGATGGTGGCCGACATCAACAGCTACAGCCCCTTCATCCAGGCGGTGTTTGGCTCCGCCGCCGCCGAGCGGCACATTCCCTTCTCCATCTCCGATCGCTCGGCCCCCCAGGAAAGCCCGCTGCTACAGAGTTTCCTGACGCTGCTGCGGCTGCCGGAACTGCGCTGCAGCGCCCCCGAGCTGCTGAGTCTGCTGGCGGTGCCCGAGGTGCTGGCGGCTCAGGGGCTCGAGGAGGCGGATCTGCTGCAGATGCAGGGCTGGATCCGCGAGGCGAGCATTCGCTGGGGGCTGGACTCCGGCGATGCGTCGCGGTTTTCGCTCACCCAGATGCCGGCCAACACCTGGCAACACGGGGTCGAGCGCATGCTGCTGGGCTTTGCGATGGCCAGCGACGAGCCGGTGGCCGATATTCTGCCCTACCGCGAGATCGAGGGGCAGGATGCGGCGCGGCTGGGGCGGCTGAGCCACTTCTTGAATCGTCTGCGCTGGCTGCGCGATCAGCTGCCGCTGGCCCGGCTGGTCAGCGACTGGGGCTGCCTCATCGATCAGCTGTTGCTGGAGTTCTATCAGGCCGATGAGGAGGGCGAGGCGCAGCTGGAGTTGATCCGTCAGACTCTGCGTCAGCTGCGCGATCAGCTGCAGGAGGCCGGTTATCAGGAGCCGCTGTCGCTGGCGGTGTTGCGCGACCATCTGCAGAGCGCACTGACCGGGGTTCGCTCCGGCCAGCAGTTCCTCGCCGGTCGGGTCAACTTCTGCACCCTGATGCCGATGCGCTCCATCCCGTTCAAGATGGTCTGCCTGCTGGGGATGAACGATGGCGTCTATCCACGCGCCGTGCCGCCCTTGGGGTTCGATCTGATGGCCGAGGCGCCGCGCCGGGGGGATCGCTCGCGGCGCGAAGATGATCGCTACCTGTTTCTCGAGGCGTTGCTGGCGGCCGAGCAGCATCTCTATCTCTCCTACGTGGCCCGCAGCAGTCAGGACAACTCGGAAAAAGAGCCCTCGGTGTTGCTGGCCGAGCTGCTCGACTACTGCCAGTCGTCGCTGACGTTGCCGGAGCTTGTCTCTGACGGGGCGTCGGCTGATGCGTCTGATGGTGATGAAGCTGATGTTGATGAAGTTGGGCGCCGTGAGGCGGTGGCCCGGCGGCTCATTCGCCACGAGGCGCTGGTGCCTTACGATGCCCGCTACTTCGATGGCCAAGCCCCCCAGAGCCACGCCGCCGAATGGGCGCATCGCCTGCCGCTCGACGAGGCGGCTCCCCCCTTCTTCGCCACGGCCCTGCCGCTACCGGAGGAGTGGTATCAGCAACCAGAGCTGGAGCTGGCCGATCTACTGCGTTTCTTCCGCAATCCGGTGGCCGGTTTCTTCGAGCGCACGCTGCGGGTGCAGTTTCGCCAGCAGGAGCAGAGCTTGGCCGAGGATGAACCCTTCGCCGCCGATGCCCTCGACAGCTACCTGCTCAAGCAGCGACTGCTGGAGGCTCGTCTGCAGGATGAGACGGCCCTGAGTCGGTTGCGCCAGAAGTTGCAACTCTCCGGTCAACTGCCGGTCGGTGCCTTCGGGCAGCTGCAGCTCGATGAGGCGGCGGCGGGCATAGCGCCGCTGTGTGAGGTGCTGCAGTCGCTCCTGAGTCAGGCGCCGACCCGCCAGCTGTTCCACCTGCACTGGCCGCAGATCCTGCTGCCCGAGAGCGAGCAGCCCGAGCGGCGTAGCGGGGCTACCCTGCTGGGCTCGGTCTCCGGCATTCACGAGGGCACCCTGTTGCGCTATCGGGTGGGATCCTTCTCGGCGCCCCATCTGTTGCGCGCCTGGCTGGAGCATCTGGCGCTGTGTGCCTGTTCGTCACAGCCGCCGGCGCCGACCCATCTGCTTGGCCTCAAGGAGCACCAACTGTTGCGCCCGGTGGCGCCAGCCGAGGCGCGCCGACAGTTGGCCCTCTGGCTGGAGTGCTATCTGCTGGGGTTGACGCGTCCGCTGCCACTGCTGCCGCAGAGTGCCTGGTGCTGGGTGACGGAGGGCGGCGCCCTGGTGCCGGCCGCCGATGGCGCGATGCGCTGGCAGCGCCATACCGATGCGGCGCAACTGGCCAAGGCGGCCGAGAAGATGCGGCTGCAGTTTGAAGGCTCCGATTTTGCCCCGGTCCCCGGCGAGGGGGAGGATCCTTACGTGCACCGGGTCTTCCCGCGTTGGACTCCCGAGCTGCAACAAGATATTTGCGGCTGGGGCGAGCGGTTGCTGGTGCCTCTTCATGTGCATCTGGAGGAGGCCCCATGAGCCAGATCCTGAATATTTTGACCTTCCCGTTGCGTCAGGAGCGGCTCATCGAAGCCAGCGCCGGCACCGGCAAGACCTACACCATCACCGGCCTCTATTTGCGGCTGCTGCTGGGCCACGGCGATGCCGACAGTGGCTTCGGCGGGGCGACTCCGCTGCCGCTGCCCGTGGACAAGATCCTGGTGGTGACCTTCACCGAGGCTGCGACCGAGGAGCTGCGCGGACGGATCCTGGCGCGCATCCGCGAGGCGCGGCGTGCCTTCGAGGCGGGATCGAGCCCAGATCCGCTGCTCGCCGAGCTGCTGGCGGCTTGCGATGATCGGGCGCTGGCCACCCGTCTGCTGCTGACCGCCGAGCGGCAGATGGACGAGGCGGCCATCTACACCATCCACGGCTTCTGCCAGCGGATGCTCAAGCGCAATGCGTTCGAGTCAGGCTCTTTGTTTGAGACCGAATTTGTCAGCGACGATGGCCGCCTGCGCTTCGAGGCGGTGGCCGACTTCTGGCGTCAGCACTGCTATGGGGTGTCGCTCTCGCTGGCGCGGGCGATCCGCCGCCACTGGTCGGAGCCGGCGGCCCTGCTGCAAGATTTAGCTCCCCATCTGGCGACCCCGGATCTGCGCTGTCTGGAGGCGAACAGCCCACAGACGCCAGACGGTGCGCCCGAGAGCTGGCAGCAGTACCACGAGGCGATCCTGCAGCGCATCGATGAATTCAAACGCCAGTGGCGGCAGGCGGCCCCGGATCTGGGCCCGCTGATTGCCGGCTCCGGTGTCGACAAGCGCAGCTATTCAAGCAAGAACCTGCCGAATTGGCTGGATCAGGTCGGCGCCTGGGCGCAGGTGCCTTCCGAGGATTATCAGCTCTGTGACAAGCTTGATCGCTTCTCGCAGACCACCCTCTACGAGAAGACCCTCAAGGGGACGCCGCCGGAGCACCCGCTGTTTGTCGCGGTCGACGAGCTGCTCGCCCAGACCCTGGATATCCGCGCCCGAGTGCTGGTTGAGGCGCTGCATGAGGTCCGAACTCGGATCCAGCAGGCCAAGCAGCGCCAGCAACTGCTGGCGTTCGACGATCTGCTCAGTGGTCTGGCGCTGGCGCTGGACGGGCCGACCGGCGATCTGCTGGCCGGGCGGATCCGCGAGCTCTACCCGGTGGCGATGATCGACGAGTTTCAGGACACGGATCCCCAGCAGTACCGGATCTTCAGCCGACTGTATGTGGGCCAGCCCAGCTGCGGCCTCTACCTCATCGGTGACCCGAAACAGGCCATCTACGGCTTTCGCGGCGCCGATATCTTCACCTATATCCAGGCCAAATCGCAGGTCGCGGCCCATTACACCCTGGAGACCAATTTTCGCTCGACTCAGGCGCTGGTTGACGGGGTCAACGGCCTGTTCGCCCAGAGCACGGCCCCCTTCGTCTATGACCAGGCGATCCCGTTCGAACCGGTTCGGGCCAAGGGCAAGTCTCAGGGATTCACCCTGCAGGGTGAGGCGGTGCCGCCTCTGCCCTGGTGCGCCCCCAACGGCGATGAGCCGATGGCGGCGGGCGCCTATCGCCAGCGGCTGGCGGCGACCAGTGCGGCGCAAATTCATCACTGGCTCACCGAGGGTGAGGCGATGCTGGGCGATAAGCCGCTGCAGCCGGGGGATATTGCCATCCTGGTGCGCACCGGCAGCGAGGCGGCGGCGGTGCGGCGCGCGCTGCGTCAGCTGGGGATCGGCAGTGTCTATCTCTCCAACCGCGACTCCGTGCTCGCCAGTCAGGAGGCGCAGGATCTGCTGCGGCTGCTGGAGGCTTGTCTGGCGCCGAGCGACGAGGTCAAGGTGCGCAGCGTCATGGCCACCGCCCTGCTGGGATGGAGTGCGGCACAACTGGCGGCCCTCAATCAGGACGAGCTGCGCTGGGAGGCGCTGGTCGAACAGTTCCGCGACTGTGCCCGGCTCTGGCAGCGCCAGGGAGTGTTGCCCATGGTGCGCCACTTCCTGTTCCATCATCAGATCCCGGCCCGGCTGCTCAGTGAGCCCGAGGGGGAACGCCGGCTGACCGATCTGCTGCATGTGGCCGAGCTGCTGCAGCAGGCCGCCGCGACCCTGCCGGGGGAACATGCCCTGCTGCGCTGGCTGCGCGACCAGCTGGAGTCGCCGGATGGCAATGCCGATGAGCAGAAGCTGCGGCTGGAGTCGGAGCGGCGTCTGGTGCAGGTGGTGACCATCCACAAATCCAAGGGGTTGCAGTATCCGCTGGTGTTGCTGCCCTTCATCGCCGATTGGCGCCCGACCCAGCTGGCCCGCTATCACACCGATGACGGGGTGATCTGGGATCCGAACAATGGCAAAGAGGCGCTGGCCCGGGCCGAGCAGGAGCGGCTGGCCGAGGATGTGCGGCTGCTCTACGTCGCCCTGACCCGGGGCATCTACCTGACCTGGCTGGGAATTGCCGAGCTCAAAAACAGCAAGGCCCTGTGCCCCAGCGCCCTGCGCTATCTGCTGTGTGGCTCTGAGGTGGGCGGTGAGGCGATGACTCTGGCCGCAAGGCTGACCCAGTTACAAGCCCAGATCCCGGGGTTGGTCGGCTGGCCGGCACCGGATTGGCCGCAGGAGCTCTATCAGTCGCCGCAACGGCCGACTACGGCGCTGGGCGTCCGGCAATTTTCGCGCACCCTGGAGCGCAACTGGTGGGTCACCTCCTATTCGGCCCTGTCGGCTCAGGCGGTTAGCAGCCATAAGGCGACCCCTGCGGTGGCTAGTGCACCATCAGCCGTCTCCGGCGACGCGGAGGTGGTTGGCCTGGATCGTTTCAACTTCCCGCGTGGCGCCCGGCCGGGGACCTTCCTGCATGGATTGTTCGAGGGGCTGGATTTTGCCATCGAGCCGGGGCCGGCGCTGAATGGCTGGCTCGACGAGCGGTTGGCGGGTGTCACCCTGGCAACCGATTGGCAAGCTGAGCCCTGGCGTCCGGTGTTGCAGCAGTGGCTGCTGGATGTGCTGGCCGCCAAGCTGCAGCCGGGATTGGCGCTGCGTGATGTTCCGGCCTCGCGTTGCCTGGCAGAGATGGAGTTTTTGCTGCCGATGGCACCCCTGGCGGCCGAGCGGCTCAATGGCGTGTTGCAGCGTCACGATCCGCTGTCGCGCCAGGCGCCGCCGCTGCACTTTTCCACCCTGCAGGGGATGCTCAAGGGGTTCATGGATCTGGTGTTTGAACATCAGGGACGCTTCTATGTGCTCGATTACAAGTCCAACTATCTGGGCGACAGCGCCGAGGCCTATGGCCCTGAGGCGTTGGCGACGGCCATGATCCAGCACAGATACGATCTGCAGTACCAGCTCTATACCCTGGCGCTGCACCGCTATCTGGCCAGCCGTCTGCCCGACTACGACTATGAGCGTCATGTCGGCGGTGTCTTCTATCTGTTTTTACGCGGCATGCAGGCCGGTGGCTCGCAGGGGGTCTTTGCGACGCGCCCGAGCCAGGACTTCATCCGCGAACTGGATCGGCTGTTTGCCGGTGAGGTAACCCCATGATGGCTTGGAATTCGGATGAACTGCTGCCGCAACAGGCGGCGGCCTGGCAGTCGTTGGCATCGGCACCGGCCTGGCGCCCCATCGACCGGGAGCTGACGCAATTTCTGTTGTGCCTCAACACTCGCTTGGGGGGCACCGATGAGCCCGCCCTGGCGCTGTGCGTGGCGCTCTTGAGCCATGAGTTGGGGGAAGGCGATGTCTGCCTGGCACTGGAGCGCATCCCTGAACGGTTGGCCACGTTGGGCATCCCGGAAGCGGCTTCGTGCCTGGGGGATCGACAGACTCTGGCCGCCCGCCTGCAAGCGCTGCCGCTGGTGAGTGACGGCGCCGATGGTCAGGCGCTGCCCCTGGTGCTCGATGAAGAGCGCCTCTATCTGGCGCGCTACCACGCCTTCGAGGCTCAGGTGGCCGACTGGCTGCGGCAGGCGTGCCAACCCCAGAGCGCCCCCCTCGTAGAGCCAGCCGCGCTGGGGCCGTGGCTCGATCTGCTGTTTCGCCCCGAGCCCCAGGCTCTGCTCGATAGTTGGCGACGGGGGAAGCGGACGGCCGAGGCCTGCGCGGCGTTCGCCCGTCAATGGCTGGATGTGCGCGACGAGGTGACCCTCGATTGGTCGGCTCTGGCCGAGCAGCTCGACGGCAGTGATGAAGCGAACGTGCTGGCCTCCCTGGCGGCTTGGCTGCCACCCCACGCCCGTTTCAACGGACAGAAGCAGGCGGTGGCCACCGCCTGCGCCGGACGCTTCACCCTGATCTCCGGTGGCCCGGGCACCGGAAAGACCACGACCGTCGCCCGTCTGCTGGCCCTGTTGCAGCAACAGGCGCTGAGCCGGGGTGATGACGAGCCGCTGCTGATCCGGCTGGCGGCGCCGACTGGCAAAGCTGCCGCGCGGCTCACCGAGTCGCTGGGGCGGGCGTTGGACGAATTACAGACGCGGCTGCCCCCCGACCTACTGGCGCAATTGCCCCGGCAGGCTAGCACCTTGCACCGCCTGCTGGGGGTGATCCCCGGCAGTCACGAGTTTCGTCATCACGCCAGCAATCCGCTGGCACTCGACGTGCTGGTGGTGGATGAGGCCTCGATGGTTGACTTGCCGATGATGGCGCGCCTGCTGGCGGCCATGCCCCCCGCGGCGCGCTTGATCCTGCTGGGGGATAAGGATCAGTTGGCTTCGGTCGAGGCGGGCGCCGTGCTGGGGGATATCTGTGCCCTGCTGCGCGCCCCGCTCACCGAGGCGCAACGCTCCTGGCTGCAGGCGGTCACCGGCTTTGAGTTGCCTGCCGAGGGGGATGGCGAGGCTCATCCGCTACGCGATCGCCTCTGCTGGCTACAAAAAAGCTGGCGCTTTCATGCCGGCTCCGGCATCGGTCAGCTGGCGGCGGCCGTCAATCGCGGCGATGGACGGGCTCTGCCCCGGCTCTTCTCCGGTGACTACCCCGACATCACCTTGCATGAGGGGGAGGAGCGGCGCACCCAGCTGTTGCAGCAAGTGAGCGAGGGCTATGCCGACTATCTGCGCCTGGTCCAGGCACCGGTCGATGAAACCTTGGTTCGCGCCGTGCTGCAGGCCTTCAATCGTCTGCGGGTACTCTGTGCCCTGCGCGAGGGCGAGTGGGGGGTAGCCGGTTTGAACGGGGCGATCCAGAACACCCTGGTGCGGCAGGGGTGGTTGCAGGTGGAGGGGGAGTGGTACATCGGCCGGCCTGTGATGATAGTGCGCAACGACCATGCCCTGGGTCTTTACAATGGCGATATCGGCATTGCCGCCCACGATGGCGAACGGCTGCGGGTCTGGTTTGAACTGCCTGATGGTCAGGTGCGTGGGTTTCTGCCCAGCCGGCTGCCGGAGCATGAGACCGCCTTCGCGCTAACGATCCACAAGTCCCAGGGATCCGAGTTTGCCCACACCCTGTTGGTGCTGCCGGATCAGGATAACCCTGTGCTGACCCGCGAGCTGCTCTATACCGGCATCACCCGTGCCAAGCAGCGCCTCGATCTGTTTGCGCCCTTGCCGCTCTTGCAGCGTGCCACGGGTAAGCGCACGGAACGCTCCAGTGGCCTGACCCAGATGCTGTTACGCCCATGAGCCAATAATTGGATCCAGTCGTTCGTGGCGCTGGTCGTTTGTCTACACTGCAAGTGGAGATGCTTTGTTGAGCTGGCTGTGTGGCAGGACACACTCTCGTGCCTGAAAGCAGCAGGCCAGCTCTCTCTTTGTATATACTGAAAGCGCTTGCAAAACCTTCGTCGGCTCTGGCTGCGGGGGCGTACTTCCACCTGTTCGACATAATAAATTAAGGAAATCCGTGATGACTCTTTCAATAGTCCAACGCATCAAGGCGGGCTTTGCGCTGCTGTTGTTGCTGTTGCTGATCTTGGGTGGCATCAGTTACCTGCAGACGACCGGTATTCACAACAAGCTGAAGCTGGTGACCGAGCAGGCTACGCCGTTGGCCATGACGACCACCCGGCTGCGCGAGGCCCTGTTGCTCGGCAACCGCTACACCCTGGCCCATCTGAGTAGTTGGCAGGTCAACGCCTTGCCGCCGCTGCGTCAGCAATATGAGCAGAGCAAGCAGCTCTATGCCGAACAGCTCAAGCAGATGGCCGGGTTTGATCTGCAAGAAAATGCCAAGTCGCGTCTGTCGACGGTACAACGCCAAGCCGATCAGGTGTTTGCTACCGCTGAAAAGATGATGGGGTTACACGAGTCTCAGGTGCAGTTGGAGAATAATCTCACAGCGATGCGGCATGAATTCTTGCGCCTGGATGACTCTTATCGCTCGGCGGCTAACCTGCTGCTGCAATTTACCTCGAGCAAGCGCTCGCTGCACAACAAGGCGGAGCTGATCACCAGCGGTATCGCCCGGGATATTCGCCAACTGCAACGAACCGATGAAACGACCAACCTGCCCGAATTGGAGAAGGTGCTGGCCAAGGATATCGAGATGGCGAGCAAGCGGTTGGAGATCATTGTCGTGCCGGATGATGTGAAGCAGCGCTTCAGTCGCAGCGTCGATCGCCTCAAGCAGCTGGCTTTTGGCGAGCAGGGGTTAATCCAGGCGATGCAACGGGATCAGAAGTTGACTCAGGAGTTGCTGGCCACCCAGGAACAACTCCAGTCACTTTCCAATCAGGTGAACCAGGAGTTGCAGGCGCTGATTGATATCACCGATCAAAGTGTCCAGGCAGATAAAGCTGGGGCGGCCTCGGCGGTGCAGAACGCTATCTTCTGGATTGTCCTGGTTTCTGCCATCTCTGCCGGGGTGGCCGTGCTGGTGGCCTGGACATCGGCGCGCAGTATTCAACGCCCCTTACAACTGTTTGACAAAGAGCTGGCCTTGATGGCGCAAGGGGATATGACGCGCCGGATTAACTACCGCAGCCAGGATGAATTTGGGGCCTTGTCTCGTTCGATTGACCAGCTGGCCAGTAATACGGATGCCTTGCTAGTCGAGATCCACAAGGGGTCGCAGCATCTGGTTGCCGAAACGGAGCGAACAGCCCAGATCAGTGAACGGGCGATGGCTCGGGTGCAAGATCAAAAGAGCCAGACCGATCAGGTGGCCGCCGCCATCACTGAGCTGGAGGTTAGTGCCACCGAAGTGGCTCGTTCGACAGAGAGTACTCGCCATCAGGTCGACCAGGCCAACGAAGATACCCAACAGAGCCGCAATTTGGTGGTCAATAATCGTCAACGTATTGAACATCTGGCCTCTGGCATTGAGGAGGCGGTGGATATCACGCGCAAACTGGAGGGGTTCAGCGGCAATATCGGCAGCATCCTGGATGTGATCCGTGGCATCGCCGATCAGACCAATCTGTTGGCGTTGAATGCGGCCATAGAGGCTGCTCGTGCCGGGGATGCCGGTCGTGGGTTTGCCGTGGTTGCCGACGAAGTGCGCGCCCTGGCTACGCGGACTCAGCAGTCGACCGAAGAGATCCAGTCGATGATTCACAATCTGCAGGCTTCCAGCAACGATGTTGTGGCGGTGATGGGACGCAGTCATGAACAGACCCAACTGTGTGTGCAACAGACTCGGGACACCGAAGCGGCATTGCAGGCGGTAGCGTCGCGGATGGAGGCGATCAAGGAGATGACCGATCAGGTGGCTCACGCCGCCAGTGAACAGATATCGGTTAGTCAGGGGGTTGCTCAACACATATCCGGTATTGCCGATGTGGCTCATGAAACGGAGATGGCATCTCGGGATTCGGCCTCCAGCAGCGATGTCTTGGCTGCTCTGGCCGCAACTCAACAACAACTGATCTCGCGTTTCAAGGTGTAGGAGAGGGATATGCTGAAATTATGTAGTGCCATCATGGCCTTGGGCTTGAGCCTCTCGGTATCGGCAACAGAACTGGTCATTGAAACCTGGCGGGTTGAAGATGCCAAACTCTGGCAGGAGCAGATATTGCCCAGCTTCCATGCCCGCTACCCTGATATCAAGGTAACGCTGGCGCCGGTGCCATCGAGTGAATATCAGGCGACGGTTACCCAGCGCCTGGCAGAGGATAAGGCTGGCGATCTGATCACCTGCCGCCCGTATGATGAATCTCTGCAACTGTTCCAAAAGGGCTATCTGGAGGATTTAACGGATCTGGAAGGGATGGAGAATTTCCCCAGTTTTGCCAAGGCGGCTTGGCAGACCGATACCGGGGCACAAACCTTCTGTCTGCCCATTGCCTCGGTCATTCAAGGGTTTTACTACAACCTGGACATCTTCAAGGAGCTAGGACTTGAGGTGCCGAAGACTCGGGCTGACTTCTTTGCCCTGATGGAGAAGGTCAAGAGCGATGGCCGTTATCAGCCATTGGCTCTGGCGGCCCATGACAATTGGGTGGTATCTGAGCTGGGATTCCAGAATATCGGTCCGAACTACTGGCACGGTGAAGATGGCCGCATGGCCTTGATCGAGGGGAAGGCGCGTTTCACTGATCAACCCTATGTCGCCGTGTTTGATGAGCTTAGCCGCTGGCTGCCCTATTTGGGCGATTCACCGGCGGATACCACCGAAGCCATGGCCCTCGAGGCATTCCAATCGGGCAAGGCTGCCATGCTGGTGGCCGGCTCCTGGGCCATCAGCCAACTCGATGGCAAGGTGAACTTCGGCGCATTCCCGCCACCGGTGGCTCAGGCCGGGGATGCCTGTTATTTCACCGACCACACCGACATGGGCATAGCCATCAATGCCAAGAGCAAGAATAAGGAGGCGGCCAAGAAGTTGTTGGAATGGATGGCCAGCGCCGAGTTCGCCGAGCTCTTTTCCAATGCGGTGCCGGGTTTCTTCTCGCTCTCGAATCACTTCTTCGAACTGAAGAATCCAGTGGCCAGTACCATGATGAGCTGGCGTGATACCTGTGATTCGACCATCCGTATTGCGGCGCAAATACTGTCTCGTGGCCAACCGCCTCTGAGTCAACAACTCAACGAAACTTCGCAACAGGTGGTGTTGGGCACCCTGACGCCACAGGTAGCGGCGCAGCAACTGCAGAGTGGCCTTGATAACTGGTACGCCCCGCAACAGGAAGCGGCCAAGTCACGCGAAGTATCTGGGTGTGCCGTACCTGCTGCGGTTTCTGCTGCTAGTGGAACCAGTGCGGCGAGTGCAACGGATGCCTCGATTCAAGCGGCAGAGGCTTCCGTCTTGCAAGAGGCTCCTGCTACTCCATAACGGCGTGGAGCGATACGATTGAGAAGGGAGCGATGCAAGCTCCCTTTTCATTAGGTTTTTGTGTGGGATAAAGAAAATAGAGATCCACTATATTTGGTCGTTTTACCAAATCGTTGGTTGATTGTTTTGTGTTTTAGTTATTCGTTGATACTACCTAGTGATGTTTCCGATTGTGGTTGGCGTATTGTGTTTTTAGTGCTGTGGCAGACATAGTAAAAGCGGGTTGACAGACGAGGTGTAACTGGACAAGATGTTTGGACATTTAGACGTCCAAACATCCGCGCTGTGCTGGATGTATAGCGAACTGCCGGCTGCAGGGTCGTAAAGGGAAGGAGAATACTATGAGTTTTGATAGTGCACGCCAGGTAGAGGCTTTGAATCAGAATCTTGCGGACTTGAACGGCGAGATCGGTGTTTCATTTGAGTTTTTTCCACCGACCACGGAAACCATGGAGAAAACTCTGTGGAGCTCTATCGAGCGGCTGAAGACCCTGGCACCGAAATTTGTTTCTGTCACCTATGGTGCGAATTCAGGAACCCGGGATCGGACTCATAATGTCATCAAGGATATCAAGGAGCGTACCGGTTTGATTGCTGCTCCGCACCTGACCTGTATCGACGCCGGGCGCGAGGAGTTGATCCAGATTGCGCAGGACTACTGGGATAACGGAATCCGCCACATTGTTGCTCTGCGTGGGGACTTACCGCCAGGCAGCGAACAACGTCCGGAAATGTATGCAGCAGATCTGGTTGCTCTGCTAAAAGGTGTGGCTGACTTTGATATCTCTGTAGCCGCTTATCCAGAGGTACATCCCGAAGCCAAGAGTGCGCAGGCGGACCTACTAAATCTGAAACGCAAAATTGATGCGGGTGCGAATCGGGCCATCACTCAGTTCTTCTTTGATGTCGAAAGCTATCTGCGTTTTCGGGACCGTTGTGCGGCTATTGGCATCGAGGCCGAAATCATTCCCGGGATCCTGCCCGTATCCAACTATAAAACCCTGCAAAAATTTGCCGGTTTTACCAATGTGAAGGTGCCTAGTTGGTTACATCAACGATTCTCTGGGATTGCAGATGAGGATCAGACCACTCGAAACCTGCTGGGGGCGAGTGTGGCGATCGATATGGTGCGAGTGCTTTCGCGAGAAGGTGTTAAGAACTTTCACTTCTACACGCTGAATCGCTCTGAGCTGACTTATGCCATCTGCCACACGCTGGGCGTTCGCCCACATCCATAATTAAGTGAATATGGGGTGTTTTTACGACGAACTGCTGCAAATGTGGTCGTTCGAACTGGTGGGGGGAATATTTTAGGAAAATCCTCTTGCCAACAAGTCTGACATCCCTATAATGCCGCCTCGCTGACACGGCAAGGCAAACACTCCTCGGAGTAAGCGCCACGCGGTATCAGCCGGGCCGAAACGCCCCGGAGCGAACGCAGTAAAATGTGCTTGACTCCGAATCGGGAAGGCGTAAGATGCGCATCCCACGACAGCTGAGGCTGTCACGCTCTTTAACAATCAAATCAAGCAATCTGTGTGGGCACTCACAGGAATTGGATGTCAAAAAATTGATATGCAATGACTGATGAAGTGACCAAGACGATTCGAAAGGATCGGCAACAGTTAATTCAAAATTCATTGAGCACCAAACTTTAATTGAAGAGTTTGAT
>JAYRLO010000341.1:0-2512 GCA_041905215.1 Aeromonadaceae bacterium | reverse complement strand
ACCGCGCAGCATCTGCTGACTGAACGCCATCAAATCGCCGGCCTCACCAGCTACCGGCGCGGGCCAGGCCGCCACCCGGGCATAATCATGCGCCACATAGTAGGCATAGGCCTGCTGCAGATAGTCGAGACTACCGGTGGGTGCTGTCGCCAATGCACTGCGTTGTCCCGCCAACTCCTCAGCGGTCGGTAATGGCCACGCCGGCTGCACCCCGGGTGCCCGCATCCGGCGCAGATCCTGCACCAGCAATAGCAGTGGATGACCCGCCACCTGCGCAGCATCCAGCTGGCGCCGGTCCAGCTCGTTCCACAGCGCCATGTTCTGCGGCCCCTCCAGCAGCTGGCCGTAGGCCCCCGCCAAACCGGCCGCATCACCGCTTAACCAAGCCACCCGGCGCTGTAACCCCAGCGCCGACGAGGCATAACGCCCTTGTGGCCAACGCTGCAGATACTGCTGCAACGCGACACCCGCCTGGCGCGCCGGGGCCGGATCGACCTGATGTGCATCGTAGAAGCCATACTCATCAAACGCCGTCGCCTGCGCCTGCTGCAGACCAACTCGCACCAGTAGATAGGCTGCTGTTTCCGCCACCCACGGCTGGTCACTCGCCGTCAGGGCCTGTAATTGACGGGTGGCTTGTGGCCACTGCCCCAGATAGAAATCCTGAATGGCCTGCAGATAGGCAGACCAAGGCGCCGCTACCCCCGCAGGTAACCCAGCCAGATCCGGCATCCGCGTGGGCGCCTGGCTGGTATCACAGATGCCCAGCATGCGTACCCGCACACTCGCCAGCACCTGGCGGTCAGCCGCCGTCAGGCTGCTCTGCTGTAACGCCTGCAAAAAAGGCAGGGCAGCCGCAGTCCGGTTCAGCTCGCAGCGCCCGCTCAGCCACGCTTGCTGGCGAACCAAGGCGTCCTCCACCTCGCTGCCAGCCACCCCGAGGCCGGTTGCCACGCGTCGCAAGTCCTCGGCAAGTGCCGCTGCATCAGGCGCTGCAGGTTGCAGGGCGCTTATCGGCACCGGTATGGCAGGACTCGATTGCAGTAACGAAAACGAACTCAAGCCACGCGCCTGGGCCAGCAAGCCAAGATTGATGCGGGTATCATTGTCTGGCGACAGAAAAGGCAAACCGGTGAGGCTGCATTGATCGGCCTGCAATTGCAGCGCCTGCGGCGGGGAGCAATCCATATCGGCACAGGCCCAGCCACCTGCGGCCGGCAACAGGGTCAGCCAACACAGGGCAGTCCGATAACGTCGAGCACGGCGCATATTGTTTTCTCCACCAGAACACCAGGGTGCGAACCGGGCGCGCAGAGAAAGCAAGCCCGGCCTGATAGCCGGGCTTGAGGGGCACACCCTCAGTCATGTCACGATAACAGGGGCACTGTCACCGTTGCGATCCGGACAAGCCGGCTAGCCATCTGAGCATATCGTATTTTACTGCCCCCGGAAGCCTCGCACGGATATTTCCTTACGATCTGCTAACCCCCTCCGATTCAGCAACTCCGCACCCCGGTGGGGTCTACCCCGCGCGCCAGGGGACAACACAGCCCCTGAAGATGGTATGGATACTGCATTGATAGCGGAACGATTATCCCCTGTTGAGGAAAAAACCATGAAAGTCAGTGCTCGCAATGTGTTCTCCGGCACCGTCAGCGCCATCACGCCAGGCAGTGTCAATGCCGAAGTATTGCTGTCGTTGCCCGGTGGTGATCAATTAGTGGCTATCGTCACCCTGGCCAGTGTGACCACGCTGGGTCTGGCTGTTGGCCAGCCGGCGATTGCACTGGTCAAGGCACCTTGGGTGATCCTGTTGACCGACGCCGGTGACGTACGCTTTAGCGCCCGCAACCAGCTCACCGGCACCGTCAGTGCGCTGCAACCGGGCGCGGTGAATACCGAAGTGGCACTGACCCTGCCGGGTGGTACGGCGGTGTATGCGGTGATCACCAATGAAGCCAGCCAGGAGTTGGGACTGACCATCGGCACCAGCGCCACCGCGCTGATCAAGGCCAGCCATGTAGTGCTCGGCGTCCCGGCCTGACGCCCGTTCTACATCGCAAACAGACCGGCAAATGCCGGCCTGTCTACTTTCATCCCCGCCCCGCGGATCAGGGCTTGATATAGCCGTAGCGCGCCATCACCGCCAGGGCTTGCGGCCCCTTGAGGAAGCTCAGGAAGGCTTTGGCGGCGGCATTGCTGGCGCCAGTCTTGAGCAACACCGCATCCTGATAGATAGGATCATACTGATCCAGCGGCACTTCCCAGGCCGAGCCCTTGGTCAGCTTGCCATCCTTGCTCACCTGCGACAGCGCGACAAAACCGAGCTCGGCATTGCCGGAGTCGATAAACTGCTTGGCCTGCGAGATATTGTCGCCCTGCACCAGCTTGCCCTGCAGGCTGGCGGTCAGCCCGAGCTTGGCCAGCACCTGGGTCGCCGCCAACCCGTAGGGGGCAGTTTGCGGATTGGCAATCGCCAGATGTTTGAAACTGCCGGTCGTCAGCACCTTAC
>JAYRLO010000043.1:0-14295 GCA_041905215.1 Aeromonadaceae bacterium | reverse complement strand
AAATCGATGTGCGGAAGCTGTTGTGACCGATTTCCGCCATCAGCGCGATATCGTCCTGATAACGCTCATAAAACGTGGAGGTATCCGCCGGACCAACCTGGTTGTGAAAACGGTGCGGTTCAGTGGCAAACCAATGATCCCAAATCGTCGGAGCCTTGCCGCCTTCAGCCGCCGCCCCTTCTGATTGCGCGGCCGAAGAGGCGCTGCCCCACCAAAACCCCTCGGGGAATTTATATCGCATGACCTTTTCCTCTTGCTATCCGGGCAGCAGATATCAAGTTATCTGCTGCCTGTGGTGATTAAGCCTGACTCGGTTCTGGAGTCATGACGTCGGATTCTTCGCTCTTGGCGTTCTCCGCATCTTGCTGCAACAACGTACGCTCGTAGGCCCGAACGAAGGGGTAGTACATCAGGGCCGAGACACCCATACAGATGAAGCACATGATGACCGGGCTGAGTGCCCAGTTGGTGGCCCAGGAGGCACCGATGGGGGCAGGCGTGGTCCAGGCGGTCAACATCACCACTTTCTCGACCAGACCCAGATCCACGGCAAACCAGGCCAGAATGGCGTTGATCACCGGTACCAGAATGAAGGGCAGGAAGAACACCGGGTTCATGATGATGGGAGCACCAAACAGGATCGGCTCGTTGATATTGAAGAAGCCGGGGACGACGCCCATGCGCCCTATGGTGCGCAGATGCACGGCACGGCTACGCATCAGCAAGAAGGCCAGCGGCAAGGTCGAACCGACACCACCGATAAACAGGAAGTGATCCCAGAATCCCGGCAAGAAGGTATGGGGAATGGCTTGACCCGCGGCCAGGGCTGCCTGGTTGGTGGCCAGATTCGCCATCCAGAACGGATTCATGATGCCGGTGACGATCATGGTGCCGTGAATACCGGCAAACCAGAGGATTTGGCACACCAGTACCGCCAGGATGACCGCAGGCAGACTGTCCGAGGCGGCAACCAGCGGCTTGAGCATGGCCATGATGGCTTCCGGCAAAATCATGCCCGTGGTGTGCTGCAGCAGCAGGTTGAACGGATGCAGGGTCAGGATGATCACCAGCACCGGGATCAACACCTCGAAGGAACGGGCCACACCGCTCGGCACCTGATCCGGCAGGCGGATGGTGATGTTGTTGCGCTTGAGCCAGGCATAGACTTCGGTGGAGTAGATGGCACAGATCAAGGCGGTAAAGATCCCCTGCCCCGAGAAGTACTGGGTGGAGATGACGCCATCCTTATATTGTGCCGCCACCAACATGAACGACATCAGGGAGAGCAGGCCCGTGGTGATCGGATCCAGCGAATACTGCTTGGCCAGACTGGAGGCCACACCAACCGCGATAAACAACGTCATCAAGCCCATGCTCATGTTGAATGGCAACATGAGTTCGGCGCGATAGGTGGTTGAAAAATCAAGCCAAGCCCGGGCGAAGCCCCAGGTGGTTTCATTGGAAATCGGCGGGAAGATGAACACCAGCATGAAACTGCCGACGATCATGAAGGGCAGCGCAGCGATAAAACCATCGCGAATGGCCAGCACATACCGCTGCTGCCCCAGCTTTCCGGCTAATGGGCCGATGCGTTGCTCAATCAGCCTGACCAACATGCTATAGAGTGAACTCATAATTTTTTGTCCTTCCTTGTCGGAGTCATTAACCAATCAGGGACAAGGCGAAATCCAGCACCTTGTCTCCCCGTTGCATGCCGTAATCCATCATGTCGATCGGTTGAACCTTGACGCCATGAGCGGCCGCCTTGGCCTGCAGCTCGGGTTGCATGTATTTGATCTGTGGCCCGAGCAGCACCACCTGATACTTGGGCATCTGGTCATCAAACTCCGACGCGCCGAAGGCCTTGATATCAGCCGCCAGACCGCGCTTATCCGCTTCGATCACCATTTTTTTCACCAGCATGCTGGTCGACATACCCGCAGAGCAGCACAACATAATTTTCTTCATGATTCGTCCTCTGGATTAACGTTGCACGCACTATAGATCGACCTAAAAATATGAGAAATCGATTTCACGTTCTGGAATTGCCAATTGTGATTTCGATCACTACAGCGCCTATCACGGATCAGAGCGAATCGAGTGGAGTAATGATATCTATATGTAATAAAAGGATTTTAATGTTGAACTGAAATGTGGATGCGTATGGGGCTTTCTATTTCATCCTTTATGAAATCACCAAGGCATCGATTTCACACTGAGCAATGTAAAGCAGAGTAGCGGTTTTCACGCCTCAACCCGAGGCGATAGTCGCCACACCCGATGTCCGCCAGGAAACGACGTAAACGCTGCGCCCTGAAGTCCGGCCAGGACTACAGAGATCCAAGACACCAGCGCATAGTGATAAAACCGGGGAGCGATGACGCTCTCCCGGTGAATGTCGGTCAATGTGCTAACGAGGGGTTAATCGCGAGTAGGTGGTGTGGCGACGGCTGAGCTGGGTGATACCGGCACGGCAGACGCTGCACATACTTCGGCTTTGGCGCTCATCTTTTGTTGCGGCGGGTACCAGCTCAGCAACCCTTGCTGGATACGAGCTGCGGCAGCTTCCGGCGTCAGCCGACCGAGCACCACGGCCTGTGATGCTTCGGCCAATTCGCTGGTAAAGGCTGGCTGTCCTCGTGACAAAAACTGAGCGCCGACCCGAATGGTCGAGTCGCAGGTATCCCGCCACCCCATCATGGTGCTCGCCACCGGATCCTTCAGCTCGAAGAAGTGGTTGGAAAGCGAGAAAAACCCCGGCACCGAGTTGGAAAAGCGTTCGGCAAATTCGGCCGATGCCATCCACTCCACCAACTTGATGGCAGCCTCTTTGTGGGGGCTGGCGGCATTGATCGCGATCCCCATGTCGGTATGGTCGGTGAAATAACAGGGATCGCCAGCCTTGGCGACCGGCGGTGGAAAGGCACCGAAGTTGACCTTGCCGGTGAACTGGGCAATAGACCAGGAACCCGCCACTATCATGGCGGCCTTGCCCGCCGCAAATGCATCCACCGCCTTCGCCTCCGTAGCCTCTGCTGGATTGGGGCCTATGTACGGGGTCCAGCGGGAGAGCTCACGAAACACCTCGACATAGGCCGGGTCGGTAAACCGAGCCTGGCCATTGACCAGGGCCAGACGACCATCCTCGCCATGCCAGTAGTTGGGACCTATGTTTTGAAATCCCAGTTCGGAGACCACCCAGTTGTCATGCGCGGCAAAGGCCAACGGCAGATAGCGGCCATCCTGTTTGACCCTCGCCAGCACGGCAAAAAACTCGTCGCGGGTCTTGGGCGGCGTCAGGCCAAGCTGCTTGAAGATGTCGATGTTGAAATAGAACCCCTGGATCACCGAGGCGATGGGTAAACAGAAGGTCTGCGCCCCGGTGTCCGTCTGCCAGGCTGCCTTGGCAAAGCTGGGGAAGTTTTCCATTCCCGGTAGATCCGTCAAGTCCAGCAGGTGTCCCTGTTTAAACAGTTGCAGGGACTGATCATAGGGGCGGCAGGTAATCAGATCCCCCGCCTTGCCGTCCGCCAGCCGCTTGGCCAACCCCTGATCGTATTCCGCCGAACGCAGAGGCTGCAGCCGGACCGAGATCTCCGGATGCTGCGCCTGAAAGCGAGGCAAGAACTGCTCTTTCCACAGAGCGGCATCGTCCACACGCCAGGTTTCTAGCACCAGCTCCTCCGCCACAGCACCGCTGCTGAAGCAGAAAAACAGCCCGACAATCGCAAATTTCCTCATCGATACTCTCCTATACCCTGAAACGCGCCACCAAGCCCTGCTGCTGGCTTGCCAGCTCCGCCAACACCTCACCACTCGCCGCCGAGGATCGAGATGCCTGCTCGGTTTCGAAAGCCACATCGGCGATACAAGCCACATGTTGGGCTACCCCCTGGCTCACCGAGATCTGCTCCGCGGCCGCATGGGCCACCTGATCGGCAATCTCCTTGATGGCGGCCATCCTGGCGGCGATCCCATCCAGAGCCTTTTCCGTGTCTCGCGTCTGCTGGACACTCAGACGAGTCTTTTCCTGGCTGTGCGCCATGACCGCCGCCACCTCGCCACTGCAACTTTGCAAGTTATCGATCATGGTCTGGATCTCCTGGGTGGCGCGGTGTGAACGGGTCGCCAGGGCTCTGACTTCATCAGAGACTACGGCAAATCCCCGTCCGGCATCACCGGCCCGGGCCGCCTCGATGGCGGCATTGAGGGCTAGCAAGTTGGTTTGCTCGGCAATGCCGCGGATCACCTCGAGGATGTTGCCGATATTGCTGCTGTATCCCTCAAGTTTTTGGGTGATGAGCACAGCCTCGGCAATCCCGGCCGCCAGCTGTTCAATGCCGTACCGGTTTTCCTGCACCAGACTCCTCCCCAACTGACTCTCTTCGTTGGCAGAGTCGACGGCGCTGCGGGCATGTTCACTGGAACGAGCCACCTCGGTGGCACTCGACTCCAACTCGGAGATGGCCGCCGCGACTTGGTCAGTCTGATTTTTCTGCTCCTGCACCCGGGCCATCAGCTGCTCGCTGATCACCGCCGTTTTCTGCGTCTCACCCACCAGATGTTCGGAGCCGCTCTGCACCTCCACCAACAGCTCCTTGGTGTGGTGGGCCAATTGGTCAACCGAATGGGCCAGCTCGCCCAACTCATTCTTGGCGGCATAATGCACGCGTGAGCGCATATCGCCTTGTGCCATCCGGGCCAGAACCTGGTTGATCCGCGCCAGTGGCCGCTGAATGCTGCGCGCCGTACTCCAGGCGATCAGAAACGCCACCAGTAGCGAAAAGGTCGAAACCGCGACGATCCAGAAACGGGCACTCTGCACAGCGCTATCCGCACTTTGCCGCGCCGCTTGCATGCTTTGATTGCTGACCACAATCAACTGATCCAGGACCCCTCCCAGCTGCCGGGTCGAAGCCTCCTGCTTCTGCCGCAGTTCACGGAGTTGAATGTCAATTTCCTGCTGGCGCGCCAATGCGGCAATCACGCCTTGGTCACCGAATACCAGTAGCGGAATGCGCTGCACATGGCGCATCAATCGGGCTTTCACATCCTCAGGCACGGCAACGCGCGCCAACCGCTGATTGGCCATTTCGATATCCTTGGCCAACACCGACTGCAACGCCTGCAGATTGGTCTTGGCATCTGCCCGCTGGATCAGCTTCAAGTCCCGGGCTATGCCACTGGTGATCAATTCAGCCTTGTTCAGCAAGGAGCGTTGGCCTGACGAAAAGTGCAGTAACAAATCAGCGGCCGAACGATAGTGATCATCGAGCTGCAACAGCTCACTGCGCATTTGCGACAGACGTTGGGCCAGCACGGCTGCCTCGTCATGCAGGCCCATCACTTGTTCGGAAATGGCGAATAACGTCGAGGCCTCATCCGTCGCCAGCTGTAGCTGTTGCTGACTATCGGCCGTTAATCTCAAAGCCGAAAATTCACGGACATATTGCGCATAGCGCGCCTTGTTCTGAGCAAAACTCTGGCGCAACTGCGGGAATGTCGACACATCCCAACTGGCCAGATGAGCCAGACTATCCCGATCCGCCGCCATCAAGGTTTCCCGCAGCCGACTGGCCGCCAAGGTCAGTGGCGTGGCCTCTTCGGTCACTTGCAAAAAGCGGCCATGGATGGTGGCCGTTTTCATGTAACTGATGCCACCTAAAAGCAGTAACAGCAGCAGGAGCAACGCGAAACCTAATTGGATCCGCTGTACGATTGACATCGACATCACCTCATTCCTCCACCAGCACACGCAACCGATCTTGAATATCGAAAATCCAAGACGCCCGCAGGCGTCTTGGTTGGCTACTTGAAATGAACAACTAAGGTTTTAACTGGCCCTGACAGTCGAGTTGCTTGAGATCCTTGCCCGGTTGCAGCAGGGAGGCTGGCACCCAGCGCACAGTCGCCACATCGAGACGCGCCTGACCATTGGTGGCCAGAATGAAGGGGGTGTTGGTCTTGGCAAAATCCATCCCATCCTGAAGACAGCTCAGCGGCAGACTGATGGTCACCCACTGTCCCAACGGCAATTTCTGCAGCGTCGAGGTCACATCAATTGACTTGCCACAAGGCCAACCACACTGCAGACCGAGCGTCATATTGCTCTGCGGTGGCTGTTGCATCCGCAGCGTCACCTGCAACTCACTGTTCGCCTTCAGGTAGCTGCGACGATCCGCCCCCTTGACCTGAGTGGTCTGCAGCTGAAGGGTCGCGTTCGAGTCAACACCCGGTTTATTTTCGCCCATGAAGGTGACGGCTCGTGCATCCTGCTGACGCAGATAATCAATGGGTCGCACCTTGATGAACTTCATCTCGGTCACGCTGTTACCCGAGACTTCGGTGCCGGTCCAGTTGCTGGCATCGCCCATACGCAAGCGATGCTCTTCACTGGCCTTAGGTCCAAACAACTCCAGCACCTTACCGGCGGCACTCAGCTTGGCAGGATCGGTTTCGTTACACCCAAACTGGCGGTTATCCAGCGGCAGCTTGTTCAGATTGCTGACGCGAGCCGCCACGGTCGATGGCTGTTGGTAGCTCAGACCATAGCCATACGGGAATAGCGGAGCGGTTTCCCCTTGCGGATCCTGCTCAAACGCGGGTCGTTTCCAGCCCGGGATATTGACCGGTTGACGATTGATGGCGGTGGCACACTTCAGCAACGGCCAGGAGAACGAGAGACGGCCCAGGAAGTCATACCCAGGCTTGTCATTGGCATCCTTAAACAGCACATCGGTGATCCCCTCGCCTTCGGTCCCTGGCAGCCAGGCGGCAACGAACGCCGAAGAGAGGTTGATCTCCTCGTTGACGTACAGGGGGCGCCCGGAGAACAGCACCGACACCACGGGGATGCCAGCGGCCTTGAGCCGCTTCAAGGTCTGCAGATCCTGGTGATAGCTCTCTTTCAACTCGGCATAGGCCAGGGTCTTGTTGTCCGGTATATCGCCAAACCATTCGGCGTAAGGGTCTTCCCCCATCACCAAAATGGCGACATCCGGTTTGCCCGCCTGAAGATCCGCCGCCTTGTCACTGACCAGCACATGGTTCCCGCCGACCGTCGCACGAATGGCATCCAGCAGACTTTGCGCGCCGGGGAAATCGGCTCGCTGGTTTTCGGTGCCCTGCCAGGTCAGGCTCCAACCACCCACCTGTTTGCCCAGATCGTTGGCTGCACTGCCGACCACCAGCACCTTGCTGCTGCGGCTTAACGGCAGGATCTGGTCTTCGTTTTTCAGCAACACCAGTGACTTGCGCACCGCTTCGCGGGCCAGCGCCTTATGTTCGGCAGCACCAAGCTCGGCCTGTTTGCCCGCCAGCTCACGGGCGGATGGTTGAGGTTTTTGCCACAGGCCGGCACGCATCTTGACCCGCAGGATCCGCGTCACCGCATCATCAATCCGGCTCATAGGGATCTGCTTATTCGCCACGCCATCAAGCAGGCTCTGACGGAAAGCCAACCAATCCTTGCGTGCCGTGACCATGAAGATATCGACCCCAGCCAGCACCGCGGGCAGGCAAGCGCCCATGGTGCAGCCGGCAATTTCGCTATGACCATTCCAGTCGGAAACGATCAGACCATCGAAACCCATCTTGCCCTTGAGGACATCGGTCAGCAGATACTGGCTACCGTGCAGCTTACCGTTGTATTCAACCTCATCGTTCGGCAACACATCCCGATTCAAGGGGTTGTGCCAGCTGTTGAACGAGGCCATCACCACTTGAGCCCCGGCATCCAGCCCCGAGAAGTAGCCCACGGCATGGAGATTGCGCAGCGCCTCTTCGGAGTAAAAATTCTGTCCACGGTCGACGCCATCCTTGGTTCCGCCGTCCCCGACGAAGTGTTTGACGTTGGAAATCACATGCCGCTGCCCCCGCAGATCGGCCGCCGAGCCCTGCAGACCCCGCACCATCTCACCGGCATAGTGGTAGACGATAGCCGGATCTTCGGAGTAGCCCTCATAAGTCCGTCCCCAGCGATCATCCCGTGGCACCGCCACCGTGGGGGCGAAGGTCCAATCCAGGCCGGTAGCGGCCACTTCGCGGGCCGTGATCTGACCAATGCGGAAAATCAGTTCCGGATCACGAGCCGCGCCCAGACCTATGTTGTGAGGAAACAGGGTGGCGGAGAAGACATTGTTGTGCCCATGTACCGCATCGGTCGCCCACATGAAGGGGATGCGAAAACCCCGACCCTTGAAGCCAGCCTCGGCCGCCAACCAATATTGATCCGCCTGGCGCGCCCAATCCGCCGCCGAAGCATGCTTGTTGTTGTTTGGCCAGCCGCCACCACCATTGAGTACCGAGCCGATCTTGTACTTGGTGATCTCCTCGGGCGTTACCTCGCGAAAGTCCGGCTGGATCATCTGGCCAACCTTTTCCTCCAGGGTCATCTGGGCAAGCAGGGTCTTGATCCGCTGCTCCATCGTCTTATCTTTGGCGATTGCGCTGTGGATCTGCAGCCATTGTGCAAAGTGCGGCACCTGCGCGATATCCGCTCCAGGGCTCTGTATCTCTGCCACGCCAGTACTCGCTATACCACAACCAACCAAGAGACCGGTCACAGACCTGGCCAGACCATGTTTTATCTTCATTCGTCACTAACTCCTGATGTTCACACTCATAGCACCACCGATTGGCAACCTTGGCAGAATGAGAGAACGGACGGCATAAACCTGAAATCGATTGCATGAGAATAATTATGGTAGACAGAACTCTGCGCCCTATTCCAGCGATTCCGTTGCAACTTCGGATAAAAAATGACCGTCAATCAAGAATTGGTGAGCAGGATCACAAAGATAAAGACAAGGTAAGAAATCGGTTTCTTGGTTCAAAAAAAGCCATATACTGCCGGAATCATCCTGGTTTACCCGCCAAGATGAGATGTAACCCGGTTTTTATTGTCAATAATTACGGGGTTCCATGCTGAGTTAGTTCCTTCGTTTCCACCCGGGCTTGCCCGGGTTTTTTTATGCCTCGGACATCTTGAAATCGATGCCAATTGAGTGCTCCTATTGGGGAAGAAAACAACCAAGCGGCGAAAATTTGCCACAACCCTCACACTTCATCGACTCAGATTTGATTTACCGCTCGAGGTGTTGTTATTTGCTTCGTGAAATCGATTTCCAGGCATCCACTCATATCATCGCGATCGGGCCAAGTGCAGAAATCGACTCTACAATTTCCCGTCTGCTATCAAAGAGGTAACACATGAATACATCTCGACTAAGCACCCTGGCGCTGGTCCTGTCATGCTTCATCGGATTGCATGGCTGCGCACCGAGACATTCCAGTTCCGCCGCAACCCCAGGCTCAGCATCGGCAGGCCCAAGCCAAGAGTTGCTGAACAATGGCGGATTCACTCAGGGTGTGGATGGTTGGTGGACCGCAGGCGCCACATTGGCGGTCGACAACCAGATGGGATGTGCCACCTTCACCGAATCAGGCGCCAATCCCTGGGATGTGATCCTCGGGCAATCCGGGATTGCTCTGGTCGAAGGACAAACCTACGCCCTGCACTTCAAGGCAATGGCTAAAAATAACGTGCATGTGAAGGCGCTGGTCCAACATAACGGTGCGCCCTATACCAACTACATGGTGCAGGACATCGAGCTCGGCAGCACCGCCAAACCGGTCGATATCAAGTTCACCCCATCGGCTACCGATGAAAAAACCCAACTCCAATTCCAGATGGGAACCCAGACGCCCACCACCGTCTGTGTCGGGGAGGTCTCGCTCGTCGGTCCAAGCCTGCACAAAAAATCTGATCTGGCGACCGTGCGCGTCAACCAGGTTGGCTATCTGAGCAAGGCGCAAAAGCGCGCCACTATCGCCAGCGATGCCAAGGAGCCCCTGGCCTGGAAGCTGCTGAACGCCCAGGGCGAAGCCATCGCCGAAGGCAAGACCCAGCCGTTTGGTTTGAATGCAGCGTCCGGTGAGCAGGTACAGATTGCCGACTTCAGCCAGGTGACGACACCGGCTACCGGCTTGGTGCTCGAGGTGGCAGGCCAGAAGAGCCATCCGTTCAGCATTGGTGATGACATCTACCACCGCATGAAATATGACGCCCTCTCCTTCTTCTACCAGCAGCGCAGCGGTATCGACATCGAGGCTAAATACGTACAACGTCCAGACTTGGCTCGCCCGGCCGGTCACAAGCCGGAGAAGGTCACCTGTTTTAACAAACAGGATGCCAAGGGCAATCAATGGCCAGGCTGTGACTTCACCCTGGATGTTACTGGCGGTTGGTACGATGCAGGCGATCAAGGTAAGTATGTGGTGAATGGTGGCATTTCCGTATGGACCCTGATGAACCTGTATGAGCGTGAACAGTTGGCCAAGGGCGGCGACAAGAGTGCCTTTGCCGATGGTAAGGTGAAGATCCCGGAGCAAGGCAATGGCCGCAACGATCTGCTGGATGAAGCCCGCTGGATGATGGATTTCTTCCTCTCCATGCAGGTACCGGATGGCAAGAAGACCTTCGTTCCGGTCGGCGATCAATCCAAACAACTGGATAAGCTGCAGCTGACCGAGATCGATGCCTCCGGCATGGTCTTCCACAAGGTGGCCGATGCGGCCTGGACCGGCATGCCACTGCCACCGCATAAGGATCCGCAGCCGCGTTATCTCAGCCAGCCGAGTACCGCAGCCACCCTGAACCTGGCTGCCACCGCCGCGCAATCGGCCCGCGTCTGGAAAACCCAGGATCCGGCCTATGCCGAGCGCTGCCTGAAAGCCGCAGAAAAGGCCTGGAAGGCCGCCAACCGCCATCCGGATGTCTTTGCCTACGATAACTTCGTCGGCTCAGGCCCCTATGACGATACCAACCTGAGCGATGAGTTCTACTGGGCTGCCGCCGAGCTGTTCACCACCACCGGTAAGCAAGAGTACAAGCAAGCCCTGCAGGATTCGCCTTTGTATCTGGATGCCCCCAAGGGTGACAAAAACGCGACGGGAGACCTCTACTGGCAGGGGGTTAGCAGTGCCGGCACCATCACCTTGGCCCTGGTTCCCAATAAACTAGACAAACAGGAGATTGCAAAAGCGCGCGCAGCCATCATAGCCGCTGCCGATGGCTATCAGCAGAGCGTGGATAAAGAGGGATATCGGATCCCGTATCAGGCCGCTGAGTATCCATGGGGTTCCAACTCCAACCTGATGAACCGCAGTATCTTCCTCGGCCTGGCCCATGACTTCACCGGCGAGCGTAAGTACCTGCAAGCCATGTCCGATGCCATGGATTATGTGCTGGGACGTAACCCGCTGGATCAATCCTATGTCTCGGGCTACGGCACTCGTGCGCTGAAGAATCCGCACCACAGATTCTGGGCTCACCCGGTCGATCCAGCCTCTCCGCAAGTACCGCCAGGCGTGCTCTCCGGTGGCCCGAACTCCATCAACTTCAGCGATCCGGTTGCCTCTACCATGAAGGGCAAGTGCATCGGTCAGACCTGCTGGAAAGACGAGATCGGCGCCTGGACGCTGAACGAAGTGACCGTCAACTGGAACGCCCCCTTCTTCTGGACCGCTAGCGTACTGGATGAGGGTGGCTTAACCCGCTAATCCCAACGAAGAGATGAGGTCTCGCGCCACACGCGAGGCCTCATCGTTTACCCTCTTGCCAACAGGTTTCCCATGTCCACATTGATGAATCATCTCTGCCTCGCAGCCGCCATTGGTCTGGCTGCATGTGGCGGGGGGCAAAGTAATGACTCCCCATCCGTCACACCACCTCCGCCCCAGCCTGAATCCCCGGCTCTGCGCCAGCAAACCAGCCTGCCCATCGGCGTGGCATTGGGCGTCGGCAGTTTCGAGCCCGCATCCAGCATCCGCTACAGCCCGCAGGCCAGCCAGTTGCGTCGCTTGGCCGCCAGCGAGTTCAGCTCCGTGGTCGCCGAAAATGTCATGAAACCGGAATATATCCACCCGCAAGAGCAGCAGTACAACTGGAGCGATGGGGATTATCTGGTGCAGTTTGCGCAACAAAATCGCATGCAGATCCATGGCCATACCCTGCTCTGGCATAACGCCCTGCCCGGCTGGATGAGCAACTACCGAGGCGACTGGGAGAGCATGCTGGCGGATCACATCACCACCATCGTCAGTCACTACAGCAATTCGATCAGCAGTTGGGATGTGGTCAATGAGGCCTTCCTGGATGATGGCTCGCTCCGCACCAGCATCTGGTCGACCCATATCCCCGACTATCTGGCCAAGGCTTATAGACTGGCTCATGCCGCCGATCCGGATGCCGATCTCTACTATAACGACTACAACATCGAAGCCATGCCCAAGAAGCTCGATGCCGTGCTGCAGATGGTCACCGATTTCCGCACCCGCGATATTCCCATTGATGGCATCGGCTTCCAGATGCATATCGACCGCTACTGGCCCAGCACCAATGAAATTCGCCAGGCCTTCAGTCGCTGCGTGGCCTTGGGGCTGAAGGTGCGCATCTCCGAGCTCGACATCCGCATGAACCCTAACAATACCGCCACGGCCCTGACGCCCGAATTGGCCGAGGCACAGCGCCAGCGCTATCGAGAGGTGATCACCGCCTACCTGAGTACCGTACCTGCCGAGTTGCGTGGCGGCATTACCGTCTGGGGATTAACCGATGCACTCAGCTGGACGCCCTGGTATTACAACATCCCCGACTGGCCATTGCTGTTTGATGCCAACTTCCAGCGCAAACCGGCCTGGACGGGCATGAGTGAAGCGTTGAAGGCGACACCCTAGCCCCAACTCAGCCCCGCACCTCGCTGAACGCATGGAAAATAAAGGCGCTTATCCGCAAGGAGAGGCGCCTTTTAGTTTGTTCTCACAAAAACCATGGCCGGACCAAAAGGCGCTGTCCCAATTACCTGTTGAGAACCTCTGCTACATCGACAAGGTAGCGCACGCTGACTCGCCGTGAACCCATCCATGGGGGCTCCGCCGCGCCATCCCTGGCGCAGAGGGTCAGCTTAGCGCTACTTTGTCGTCGTAATGGTTCGAAACCTAGCTTGAGGGATGGCGTCTGGACGAAAAGCAGACCGTTGGCGGCAGGGATGCCGCCATCGAGGCTACAAGGAAGTATTCACGACGTGTCTGTGTTCGTCCGGGCTCCAGGCCAGCATCGGATGGACCTATCAACGCATAACTGGGACATAGCCAACCAAAAGGCTATCTGCACCTTCGAACGGTCAACCGTCATCTCAGCCGACTCAGGTCGGAACCAAAACCCATCGAGCAAAAATTGACCAGCATCATAATCTGCTTACATTTATTTACACTTCTTCGAGTCATCTCCCAAACTTTCAGAGCATTAACTGCGCAGCTCGTTAAGGAGTAGTCCGAGTCGCAGGCAGGAAACAGAGACCAAAATGGATCTGACAAGGAGCATGGTATGAAGCACCCATATTTGCTGAGCATGTTGGCTGTGGCGGTGAGTGCCGCCCTCACCGGCTGCGGTGGCGATGATAACAACGAGTCAACCAGTAAAACTCTGCAAGCAACTGCGATTGATGGATACCTGCGCAATGCGCTGGTCTGGCTGGATGTCAACGGTAACAATCTGCCGGACAGCGATGAGCCCAATGCCCGCTCCGGTGAGGGTGGCAAGGTCACTCTTGATGTCAGCGGTATCGAGAACCCAGGAAACTATCGTCTGCTAGTGCAAGCCATTGCCGGTGAAACCGTGGATGAAACCCGAGGAGCGATCACGAAGAGCTTCACGCTTTCAGCTCCTCCGGGCGTTGCCGAAGTAACGCCATTAAGCACGCTGGTCGATCAGAAGATGCAGCAGGATCCGACCCTCGATCGTGATGCGGCCGTCGCCGCCATAGCCACAGACCTGGGTTTGCAACCGGAACAACTGCTCGGTGACTTCATTGCCAATAATGATGTCGAGGTACAAGTCTATGCCGTCAATCTGACGGATCAGCTCCCCGAGTCACTCCCCGAGGATCCGACGGAACTGCTGGATGACAGCAAGGCGCTCGGCCAGGCGCTCGATGAGTATCTGGAGCAGAACCCGGTCGATGAAAATACCGATCCCGATAGCATCAACGTGGTCGTTGACGATCAGGGAAATGTCACCCCCATCGTCGATCAGGACCGGGATGGCGTAGCCGACAGCGAAGATGCCTTCCCCAACGATGCGACCGAAAGCAAAGACAGCGATGGTGACCAGGTCGGTGACAACAGTGATGCCTTCCCGAACGACGCTACCGAGACCAAAGACAGCGATGGTGACCAGGTCGGTGACAACAGTGATGCCTTCCCGAACGATGCCACCGCTACCAAAGACAGTGG
>JAYRLO010000340.1:0-2552 GCA_041905215.1 Aeromonadaceae bacterium | reverse complement strand
CTGGTGTGCCGACTCGGGGGCCTATTTTGTCGGTCGCGCCATCGGACGCCGCAAGCTATTGCCAGCCGTGAGTCCACAAAAGACCATCGAGGGATTGCTCGGAGGCTTGCTGCTCTCCTCTCTGGTCGCTGCGACCGTGGCTTATATCGGTTCGCAGGATCTGCGGCATACCCTGATCGTGGTTGCCTGCTCGGTGCTGGCGATGCTGGCCTCGGTGCTGGGTGATTTGACCGAAAGTTTGTTCAAGCGTCAGGCGGGAATCAAAGACTCGGGATCCCTCTTGCCTGGACATGGTGGCGTTCTCGATCGAATCGATAGTCTGACGGCCGCTTTACCGATCTTCGTTGTCTCTTACCTGCTATTCAACTGAAGAGGTGGTTATGCATCAGTTGACCGTATTGGGTTCAACCGGCTCGATTGGCCGCAGTACGTTGGACGTTGTGCGGCGCCATCGCGAGGAGTTTGAGGTCGTAGCACTGGCCGCCAACTCGGATGTGGCCCGGATGCTGGCCGATTGCCTCGAGTTTCGCCCGCGCTATGCGGTTCTGGTTCAGGAGGAGGCTGCGGTCACGCTGCGCCTGGCGCTGGCTGACGCCAATTCGACGACCGAAGTCCTCAGCGGTAGTGCGGCATTGTGCGAAGTTTCCCGGTTGCCGGAAGTTGACACCGTGATGGCTGCCATCGTTGGCTCTGCCGGGTTGTTGCCTGCCATGGCCGCCATCGAGGCGGGTAAACGTGTACTGCTGGCCAATAAGGAAGCATTGGTGATGTCGGGGGCTCTCTTCATGCAAGCAGCCACCGCTCATGGTGCCACCCTGTTGCCGGTCGATAGTGAACACAACGCCATCTTCCAGTGTTTGCCAGATCTGGTGCAGGGGCAGATGGGGTCCTGTGATCTGGCGGCTGCGGGTGTAGCACGCATTCTGCTGACCGGCTCTGGTGGGCCATTCCGCTATACCGAGATTGCCAAGCTGGCTCAAGTGACCCCGGAGCAGGCGATCGCCCACCCGAATTGGTCTATGGGGCGCAAGATATCGGTCGATTCCGCCACCATGATGAACAAGGGGCTGGAGTTCATCGAGGCCAAGTGGCTGTTCAACGCCCAGCCCGAGCAGATCCAGGTCATCATACATCCACAGTCGGTGATCCATTCGATGGTGCAATACAAGGATGGCTCCGTGCTGGCACAGATGGGCCACCCGGATATGCGCACTCCGATCGCCCATGCCTTGGCTTATCCCCAGCGGGTAAACTCCGGTGTTGAGCCGCTGGATTTCTTTGCGTTGGGTGAGCTGAGCTTCATCCGACCCGACTATCTGCGTTATCCTTGCCTGCAGTTGGCCATTGAGGCCTGTTGGGCGGGGCAAGCGGCGACGACTGCACTGAACGCGGCCAATGAGTTGGCCGTCAGCGCATTTCTCGACCGACAGATTGGTTTTATGGATATTTATCGACTCTGTGATCCCGTGGTTCACGCTTTTGCGAGCCGTTCGACACCCGATCTGGCGACCATTCTGGAGCTGGACAGTGAAGCTCGGCGTATGACGCTGCAACTACTCAAGGGTATGAAATGATCGACATCCTCTGGAATTTGCTCTCCTTTATTCTTGCTCTTGCCATTCTGATCGCGGTCCATGAATGGGGCCATTTCTGGGTTGCCCGTCGATGCGGGGTTCGGGTTGAACGCTTCTCTCTGGGGTTTGGCAAGGTGCTGTTCAGTCGTACGGACCGCCAGGGGACCGAATATTCGCTGTCGCTGATCCCCTTGGGTGGTTACGTCAAGATGCTGGATGAGCGGGTTGAGGCCGTCCCTGAGTCTTTGCGTACCCAAGCATTCAATAACAAGCCGGTCTGGCAACGCTTTGCCATCGTCGCGGCAGGTCCTATCGCCAACTTCGTATTTGCTCTGTTTGCCTTCTGGCTGGTGTTCATGCTCGGAGTGTCAACCGTCAAGCCGGTTATTGGTGAGGTCACCCCGCACTCTGCGGCAGCGCAAGCCGGTCTGCAGCCCGGGATGGAGATTGTGCAGGTCGGTGACGCGGTGACGCCCGACTGGGAAGGGGTAGCCTATAGCTTGATCAGTCATCTGGGGGATGAGACGGTGCAACTGACTCTTCTGGATGATCGCGGATTCCGTCTTGAAAAAGAGCTTTCACTGCGCGGCTGGGTGCTGGATGGTAAAGAGGAGCAGGTTCCCTTCATCGCCCTGGGTATTGAACCGCTGGGGCCGCAGGTGACGCTGGAGATCGGGCAACTGGTTGCTGATGGCCGTGCCGAACAGGCCGGATTGCAAGTCGGGGATCGATTGACCAAGGTGAATGGTCAGCCGCTGACGGACTGGCAGCAATTTGTGACCGTCATTCAAAATTCGCCGGATCTGCCGGTGACCATTGCGATACAACGGGCCGGCAGTGAGCAAAGCTTCACCGTGACGCCAGCAATCCGTGAGGTCCAAGGGCGGAAAGTCGGCCAAGTCGGGCTAGCGCCCAAGGTGTTGCCGCTGGATGACAAGTATCGGATCGAATTGCAGTATGGCCCCGTTGATGCACTCT
>JAYRLO010000339.1:0-2565 GCA_041905215.1 Aeromonadaceae bacterium | reverse complement strand
AGAGGCGAGTTGTGCAACGGGCCTATCCTTTAGCTTTTGCGCGGCGGACGACGGCGGTTGTTGCTGTTGCCACCCTGGCGATCCCGCATGTTGCGGTTCACCGGCTGGCGGTTGCGGAACACCCGTTTCGGCGCGGTGACATCATCCAGCAGTGCTTCGCGATCATACTTGCTGACCGGGATCGGATGGTGGATGTACTCCTCGATGGCCGGCAGGTTGAAGGCATAGTCTTCACAGGCCAGGCTGATGGAGTGACCGCTCTTGCCGGCACGACCGGTACGACCGATACGGTGTACATAGTCCTCGGCATCGTCGGGCAGGTCATAGTTGAAGACGTGAGTCACGTCGGGGATATGCAGACCACGGGCAGCCACGTCGGTGGCGACCAGAATGTCCAGCGAACCCTTGGTGAACTCTTCCAGGATCTTCATCCGCTTCTTCTGCGGCACGTCGCCGGTCAGCAGACCAACACGGTGGCCGTCGTTCTCCAGCCAGGCATGAACGTCTTCACAGACATGCTTGGTGTTGGCGAAGACGATAGCTTTTTCCGGCCACTCCTCTTCCATCAGGGAGAGCAGCAGCAACATCTTGTCTTCGTTGGAGGGGTAGAACAGCTCCTCCTTGATCCGCACGCCGGTCATCTGCTCCGGCTCTACCTGCACATGTTCCGGGTGGTTCATGTGTTCGTAGGCCAGCTCCTGCACGCGCAGGGAGAGGGTGGCGGAGAACAGCATGCTCAGACGCTCGGTCGCGGGCGGCATGCGGCGGAACAGGAAGCGGATGTCCTTGATGAAGCCCAGATCGAACATGCGATCCGCTTCGTCCAGTACCACGACCTGAATGTTGCTCAGGTCGATCACCTTGGACTTGAAGTAGTCGATGATGCGGCCAGTGGTGCCGATCAGGATGTCGACGCCCTGCTCCAGTACGGCCAGCTGCTTGTCGTAACCTTCGCCACCGTAGGCGAGGCCGAGTTTCAGGCCGGTAGATGCGGCGATGCTGTCGGCATCGTTATAGATCTGTACTGCCAGCTCCCGGGTGGGTGCCATGATGATGGCTCTGGGTTGATTTACCAGACGGGGTTTGGTCAGTGGGTGGGTAAGAAGATAGTTGAAGGTGGCGGCCAGAAAGGCGATGGTTTTGCCGGTGCCTGTCTGTGCTTGCCCGGCGAGGTCATGGCCCTCTACCAGCAGTGGCAGGGACAGTGCCTGGATGGGCGTACAATAGTGAAATCCCTTTGCTTCCAGACCAGCCAGAACTTCGGGTTCGAGGCCCATTTGGGCGAATTTGTCGGTCGTTAAGTGTGTTTTGCTCATGGCGGTAGGTTATCAGGTTAGGCTTGCAATAATAAACAGGATCATTTCAAATAGGGCAACTATTGCCTTTATTGACGTGTCAATAAAGCCTTATTTACTGACTGGAGTTGGAGATGAGTGACAAGATTGTTCAGCTGAGCGATGCCAGCTTCGAGGCAGATGTAATCAAAGCCGATGGCGCCGTTCTGGTCGACTTCTGGGCCGAGTGGTGTGGTCCGTGCAAGATGATTGCCCCGATCCTGGAAGAAGTTGCCCAAGAGTACGAAGGTCGCGTGACCGTAGCCAAACTGAACATCGACCATAACTCTGATACTCCGCCCAAGTACGGCATTCGTGGTATCCCGACCCTCTTGCTGTTCAAGAATGGCGAAGTGGCAGCGACCAAGGTCGGTGCACTGTCCAAGACTCAGCTGAAAGAGTTCCTGGACGGCAACCTGTAATAATCGAAGAGGAGCGCATTGCAATAATGCGCTCCTTCTGTTTTATCACCTAGACGCTCATCCCGATTGGTGCTAGTTTATCGCTCGTTTGCTAACCTTTTTGCCTGACTCCATTGCTAGCCTGGCAAGTCAAATCCGATCAGCATCAATCCAGCAGACTGTCTCCTCATTTCAATCCTTGCTTACAGACTTTCACCACTATGAATCTGACTGAATTAAAGAACACTCCTGTGTCTGAGCTGGTCAAGCTCGGCGAATCCATGGGGTTGGAAAATCTGGCTCGGGCGCACAAGAAAGACATTATTTTCGCGATCCTCAAGGCGCACGCCAAGGGTGGCGAGGATATCTTTGGCGACGGTGTGCTGGAAATCCTGACCGACGGTTTCGGGTTCCTGCGCAGTGCTGACGGTTCTTACCTGGCAGGCCCGGACGATATCTACGTCTCCCCGAGCCAGATCCGCCGCTTCAACCTGCGTACCGGCGATACCATCTCCGGCAAGATCCGGCCGCCGAAAGAGGGCGAACGCTACTTCGCTCTGCTCAAGGTCAACGAGGTCAACTACGACCGCCCGGAAAACTCCCGCAACAAGATCCTGTTTGAAAACCTCACTCCGCTGCACGCCAACGAGCGTCTGCGCATGGAGCGTGGCAACGGTTCTACCGAAGACATCACTGCTCGCGTACTGGATCTGGCCTCCCCGATCGGTAAAGGTCAGCGTGGCCTCATCGTCGCACCGCCCAAGGCCGGTAAGACCATGCTGCTGCAGAACATCGCCCAGAGCATCGCCTACAACCATCCCGACTGTGAA
>JAYRLO010000042.1:0-14511 GCA_041905215.1 Aeromonadaceae bacterium | reverse complement strand
CGGCGATTGGGCTGGCGCGTTGGCATCGGTCGCTCGTCAGTTGATAGAGACCCGTTTGGGCTCGAACAGGCAGTAGTCTAAGGTCGCCACGCTCCGACCTTAAAACCAGCACAGCTCAGCATTCAAACCACGCTCAGGAGAGCGGCAGCGCTTCCGGCTGGTGGGAGTTGTTGGCATCAAACAGGCCGGCCAGCTCCTCGAACGGCATCGGCTCCCCGATGAAGTAACCCTGCAGGTAACGGAAATTGAGCCGCTTGAGCTCCTTGACCTCCTCTTCGCGCGTCACATGTTCGGCAACCAGAGGGATATCCAATGCCAACGCGAATGAGGCAATCGCCTTCACCATGGCGTGAGAGGCGCGATCCTGCTGGAACTTCTGGATGATGCGACCATCGATCTTGAGGTAATCAATGGCAAACTGCGCGACATACTCGAAGTTCGAATAGCCAACCCCGAAATCATCAATGGCCAAACGGATGCCAGCACTCCTCAGGGTTGCTACAGCCTCTTTGACCTTATCCAGATCACTGACATATTCCGACTCCGTCAACTCGATGATCACCCGCCCGGCCATGCCATAGGTCTGCACGCCATCGATAAGCGCGTTGACGATCCCCTCATCCTTGATATCGATAGCATCCAGGTTCAGCGACACCGTCAATCCGGTAGTGGAGATATCGCTGAGTACCGTGTGAATCATCGCCAGCGTCAATTGACGATAGAGATTGCTCCGCTTGACCACATTCAGGAACACTCCGGGAGCATGCAGGTTGCCATTCTCATCGCGCATCCGCACCAGAGCCTCACAACCAGTGATGCGATGGCTGTGCAGATCCAGAATGGGCTGGTAGTAGGGCATCACCTCCTTGGCACGCAGAGCCTTCTGCACCATGCTGAGGATGTAGAGATTTTCCTGATGGCTTTTTTCCAGATTCAGCTCTTTCTTGTAGATCACCCAATCCTTGCGATGGCGACGCGCCTCCTCCTTGGCCAGGCGGGCATAGGTCAACGCCTGTTCATCGGGGCCAACATCCAAAGCAATACCCGCCGTCACCGTCAGCAGAGTCGCATGATCGTCGATGTGATAATTCTCGTTGCTGATGAAATAGATGATTTTGCCAATCAGGTGCACCACATTGTTTCGCTGATTATTCTGGCAAAGGACTAAATACTCACCCTGACTGAGCTTGTATAACCGCCCCTGCCCGGCACAGATATCCTGTAACAGCCGCGCTGTTTTCAACAGAGTTTGATGACCAATCTCGTGACCAAAAATGACATTGATGTCATTGAACGCATTTAATTCGATCAGCATCAGTGCGGCGTTAGCATGGGAGCTATCAGATTGACTATCCAGCAAAAATTGCTGTTCATTCGGCAACCCGGTCAGCGTGTCGAGATGCACGGGTAAATAGCCGGAGGATTTGGTTTTCATGGCATGAATCATCAGCCATGTGACCGCGATGAATAATAGCAATCCCGCTAGTATCAGCATCGTCGTAGAGGTGGACAGGTATTCCATTGGTTGTCTCTGACATTAAAAATGGAGTTAATCTATCCGAGATGATGGTTATTTTCTGACAAGCCATCCGCAATTATGTGATCAATTGTTAAACAGAATTGAAAAGCAGCGCCAACTAAATAGCGGTTCCAAATAGCAAATCATCCATCACGGCGACCTAGGTAGGCTTAAGCTGACCCTCTGCGGAACCCCCATGGATGGGTTCACGGCGTGTCAGCGTGTGCTTCCTTGTCGCTGGAGCAAGATTAGGCGCGGGTTTTTGGAGTGCTGGTGGTTGTGGTATTGATTCCTCTTATGAGGCTCGTATGATGACACCCCCATTTTTGCAAGGAATCGCATCATGTTTCATCAGCGCTCATGCAAAGCACTGGCGGTCACCGCCCTGCTTCTGCTCTCCGCCTGTTCGGCCGTCACCAGCGTCAGCAGCGTTCAACCCGATACCAGCATCACCATCAAGAACGGTAAGGGCACCAGCAATCCACGTACCGAAAAGCTTTCAGCCACCAGCTTCGGCAATTACGAGTTCAAGGTTGAACAGGCCGATGGCAAGAATCTGTATGGTGTACTGCCGCTGAAGTTTAACGGCGGTTATCTGGCCGTCGATATCCTGTTCTTCGCCCCGGCCGCCTTCTTCAACCTGCGCGAAGTGTATCCCTACTACCAATTCGATATCGACAAGGGCGTCGTGCGCTACAAGAGCACGGCCACAGGCCCCTGGCTGGAGTACGCGCCCATAGCCTCCGAGTCCGAACGGGCCAAGGCCTATTTTCCAACCAACACTGAGTCGCAAAGCAGCAACAACGACAAGAGCCCGATGGGTAATGCTTGTCAGTTAAGCGGTTCGGGAGAGACAACCTCTCTCGCAACTCGCCGTAAACCCTTCCCTGGGGGCTCGATGGCGGCATCCCTGCCGCCAACGGTTGGCTCAAAAGGCTATCTCTCCCTCGCTAATTGAGTGGCATTGGGGCCCGATGGGCCCCTTGTTGATTCCGTCACCACCCAGCAGCGGGGTTACTCGCCAGACCAGCGCTTGAAGATCAGCGAGGTATTGATGCCGCCGAAGGCAAAGTTGTTGGACATCAGATAGTCGATCTGCAGTTCACGCCCCTCTCCCTGGATGTAATCCAGTGCCCCGCAGGCCGGATCCGGATTTTCCAGATTCAGGGTCGGTGCAAACCACCCCTCGGCCATCATCTCGAGGCCAAGCCAAGCCTCCACAGCCCCACAGGCGCCCAGCGTGTGGCCGAAGAAACTCTTCAGCGACGAGATGGGGGTGTTGCTGCCGAAGATGGCATGGGTCGCCTGACTCTCGGCGATATCCCCGCGATCGGTGGCCGTGCCATGGGCGCTGATGTAGCCAATCTGCTCGGCCGCCAGCCCCGCCTGATCCAGCGCCATCTGCATGCAGATCTGCATGGTCGCCTTCTGCGGCTGCGTCACATGGGCAGCATCGCAGTTGCTGGCATAGCCCACCAGCTCGGCCAGGATGGTGGCACCCCGGGCCTGGGCATGTTCCAGTGACTCCAACACCAGGGAGCCAGCTCCTTCGCCGATCACCAGACCATCGCGCCCGGCATCAAACGGCCGCGGCGAGAGCTCGGGCTGTTCGTTCATCTGGCTGGTGGCAAACAGGGTATCGAATACCGCCGCCTCCGAGGGGCAGAGCTCCTCGGCGCCACCGGCCACCATCACGGTCTGATAGCCGTGGCGGATCGCCTCGGCCGCATAGCCGATGGCCTGACTGCCGGAGGTGCAGGCGCTGGAGGTCGGGATCACCCGGCCACGTAGGCCGAAGAAGAGTCCGGCGTTGACCGCCGTGGTATGCGGCATCATCTGCACATAGGTGGTGGCGGTGATGTGCTCGGTGCTCTTGTCGTTGAGCATGGCGCCGAAGGCGCTGATGGGCGCCGTGCTACCGGTCGAGGAGCCATAGGCGATGCCGGTGCGACCATCGGTCAGTACCGCCTCCCCCACCAGCCCCGAGCGTTGCAGCGCCAGCTCGGTGGCCACCGTCGCCAGTTGCGAGACGCGCCCCATGCTGCGGGTCTGCTTGCGGTTGTAGTGACCCGGCAGCGTGAAATCGACAATCGGCGCTGCCAACCGAGTATTGAGCCCGGCGTAGACATCCCATTCCGGCATCGTCACCACGGCACTGCGCCCCGCCTGCATGCGCTCACGAATGCTAGGCCAATCATTGCCAAACGCTGTCACCCCGGCCATGCCGGTGACTACCACTCGTTTCATGCGTTTTATCCTCTTCCTGGGCGCCAGAGCGCACCCTATAAATTCTATTGTCTTGGCGAGAGGCCCATCTGGTTCAGCCATGCCCCATTGGGAATATCCAATCGCTGCATCTAACGAGCGTTCTTCTTGCGACATCGACCGAGCCGTGCACACAGACACGCCGTGAACCCATCCGTGGGGGCTCCACCGCGCCATCCCTGGCGCGGAAGGTCTGCTTAGCCCAGCCCGGTCGCTGTCACTATGGTCCTATGATTCCAAACCGCCGCTCAGACCATGCCGCCATTGATCGAGATGACCTGCCGGGTCACGTAGGCGGCGATATCCGACATCAGATAGCTGACCAGCCCCGCGACCTCCTCGGCCTGGCCCATGCGTTGGGCCGGGATCAGCTTCATCGCCTCGGCCAGCACCTCGGGAGCGACCATGCCGGTGTCAATGAGCCCCGGCGCCACACAGTTGACGGTGATCTTGCGCTTGGCCAGCTCCAGGGCCAGCGCCTTGCTGGCACCGATGATCCCGGCCTTGGCGGCGCTGTAATTGACCTGGCCGCGGTTGCCCATGATGCCGGAAACCGAGGAGAGGGTCACGATGCGCCCCCCTTTGCGTGCCGCGATCATCGGCATGATGCACGGATGCAGCACGTTGTAGAAACTGTCCAGATTGGTATGGATCACCCCGTCCCAATCCCCTTCGCTCAGGGCCGGGAAGGCCGCGTCGCGGATGATACCCGCATTGCTGACCACCCCATAATAGGCACCGTGCTGCTCGATATCGGCCTCCAGTACAGTCCGACACCCCGCACGATCGGCGATATCGAACTGCAGCAAACGCCCCGAGCCACCCGCAGCACGGATAGCTTCCAGCGTCGCTTCGGCACCCGCCCGGTCGCTGTGGTAATGCACCAGAATACAAAATCCATCGGCCGCCAGCTTGAGGGCGATGGCCCGGCCAATCCCCTTGCTGGCACCGGTCACCAGGACGCTACGACTCATTGCTTATCTACTCCCAACAGGGTCTCGAGTTGTTCGGCATCTGGCTGGATGGTGCTGAGCCGGGCCTCAGCCACCAGCTCGCCCTCACAGCGCAAATGACATTGAAAACTGGCCAGAGCGCCATCTTGCAGCAGCTGTTCACAGTCGATGGTCAACAGACTGCTGGCGGGCAGGCGGGCGCGCTGGCATTGATAGTTGCGGGCACCGAGCAGCAGGCCAATCTGCGGCCCCTCCTGGCGCAGAAAACCCTGATAGCCAGACCAGGCCGCCACCGTCTGGGCCATCAGCTCGATGCCCACCCAGCCCGGCAAGCCGCCGTCTGCATCCAAAAATAGCGCCAGCGTCTCGCCGACACGCACCTCGCAGCGGGCGGTGGTGGCGGTCGCCGCACAGAGGCGATCTAGCAACAGCATGGGTGCGGCATGGGGAACCAGGCTCGCAATCGGCGGATAACTCATGGCTCACTCCTAGCCAGCAGCAGGCTGACGTTGTTGCCACCGAAGGCAAAGGAGTTCGACAGTACCACAGGGCGAACCAGGGGCTGCGGCGCCAGCAGCAGGCTGATGGGGGCTAGCGTCTCATCGCGCTCGTCGGCCGAATAGGTCTGATGCGGCAGCGGCAGATCCTCGGTCAACAGCAGCCAGGCCAGGGCCGCCTCGGTGGCACCCGCCGCCCCCAGGGTATGACCGGTCAACGCCTTGGTGGAGCTGCAGGGCACCTGATCCCCGAACAGGCGGTGTACCGCCTTGGCCTCCATCGAGTCGTTGAGCCGGGTGCCGGTGCCATGCAGATTGATGTAGCCGACCTGTTCGGGCTGCACCCCACCCTGCTCCATCGCCATGCGCATGGCCGCCTCGGCACCGAGCCCCTCGGGATGGGGCGCCGAGACATGGTAGGCATCGGAAGACTCCCCGGCGCCGAGCAGCGCCACGGGGCCAACTTCGCGGGTCAGCAGGCACAGGGCCGCCGCCTCGCCGATGTTGATGCCATCGCGCTCGCGGGCGAAGGGGGCACAGATCGCCGTCGCCAGCGACTCCAGGCTGTAAAAACCGTTCAGGGTCAGGCCACACAGGGTATCGGCGCCCCCCACCAGCACCACATCGGCCATATCCGCCGCCAGCAGGCGCTGGGCGCTGATGAAGGCGCGGGCACTGGAGGAGCAGGCGGTGGAGAGGGTATAGGCGGGGCCAGAGACCCCCAGATAGTCGGCCAGGAACAGAGCCGGACTGCCCAACTCCTGCTGACTGTAGTGGTAATCCGTTGGGACACACTCGGCGGCCAGGGCCTGGATCCCCTCGTCGATCCCCGAGGTGCTGGTACCCAGCACGATGGCGATGCGCTCACTGCCAACCTTCGCCCGCCACTGCTCGACGCACTCCCGGATCTGGGCCAGCGCCGCCAGCAGCAGACGGTTATTGCGGCTGTTGTGGACTGCCAGCTCTCTCGGTATGGACGGCAATTCGCCCTGCACGGCGCCGACCATCACCCGGCGGCCGTCATGCAGAGGCTGGGCATGTTCGCGCAACGGCTGCAGCTCGGGCTGCCGCAGCGCCGCGGCCACCTGAGAAACGTCGTTGCCCAGGGCATTGATGAGGCCAACGGCCTGGATATAACAAGGAGTCATGAGCTCACTCACGGTTGGCGTTTCCCACCTCATTCGATGATGTCTGGGGCGGTAACGTCTGGATCGTTAACTGATAATCGAAGGCATGTTGCCACAGGCGGACCGGATTGCGATCCCCCGCCTGCGGCTGATAGGTAATTTCGCTGACCAATTCACCTTTTTCATCGCGCAGCTCGCGGCGCAGCGGCGAGTCGATCAGCTGCCAACCGGTTGGTAGTACAGGTTTCCACCCCTCGGCAGGCCAGTAGCTGAGCAGCACATCGGCCAAGACCTGGTTGGCCGGCGGCAAAGCCCCCAGCGCCGCCAGGGCGGGCAACTGCTCGACCCGGATGCCATCGACCCCATACTCGACGCGGAACAGCCGAACCCCGAGCAGCGAGAAACCCACCAGACTCAGGCGCTGGCCATCGGCCTCCATCACCACCAGCAGGCTGTGGCCCTTGTCCGAGCCCTTAACCTGGGCGGTCAGGATCTGCTCGACATGCAGCGGCGAGGCGCGGGTTGGCGCTGGCAGCGCAACCACCACCTGTGGCGTCAGATTGGCCTCGGGCCGGGTGCCATCCGGTAGGGTCGTGCTGGCGCAACCGGCCAGCCACAGCGCCAGAGCGCCGACCCAAGTGAGCGAGATACGGCTACGCATCGGCGTTCTCCTGCGATGGATAACGGGCTGGCATCGCCAGGGGTGCCAGCAGGAAGGAGACAAACACGCCGACGCTGAGCACTAGACCGAAACTGGCGATGGCCTGGGTGTGACTCAAGGCCAGCAGACCGAACGCCAGCTGGGTGGTCAGGTTAGCCAGCAGCACGGCCAGCAGGGTCGCCACCAGTCGCTCCTGGGCCGCGCCCCCACCGTCGTCAGCCGACTGGCTGCTGTGGGCGAAGAAGAGGCCGTAATCGATGCCGATGCCGAACACCAGGCTCAAGGCCAGCAGGCTGAACAGGGTAAAGGGCATGCCACAAAAGCCCAGGGCCGCGGTGGCCAGCACCAAGGCGATGCCGTTGCCCAGCAGGATGCGCAGCGTCATCGCCCGCCCCAGCTTGTGCCAGAGTAGGGCCGCGGTCAGCAGCGCCCCCAAGCCGAGGAACAGGCCGAGCAGCAGCCGATAGCGGGCGAAGAGATCGCTCCAGCTCTGCCGCTTGTCCTGCCAATGCACCCCCTGCAACTGCGCGGTGGCGCTCTGCAGCCGAGTCGCATCGTGCACGCCGTTGACCGGCACCAGCACGGCCACCTGCTCCTGCGAATTACTTAGCCCCTGCGAAGTGCTCAGCCACAGCAGCCGCATCCCCTCGCTGACCGGACTTTGCAGCCAGCTCTGTGGCAGCAAAGGTTGCAGCGGCGGCACTGTCGCGGAGGAGTCCTTCATGGTCAGGCCCGCCTGCTGCAGCCTGCTCACCACCTGCGGCTGCAGCGCAGAGAGCGCCGCGTGAGTTGCATGCTGGCGCGCCAGGGAGGGCAGACTGTCGCTCAGCAGACGATAGCCGTCGATGATCCCCTCGCCCTGCAACGATGCCAGGATGGGCCCCAGCGTCTCCAGCCGTTGCAGCACCTGCTCGCCATTCGCTCCCAGCACCAGAAAACCGGTCAGCTGGCTGGACTGGCCGCTCAGCCGGGCCAGTTGCTGATCCTCGGCCTGCAGGGCCTGGGGCAAGGGTTGCAGACGGCGGATATCATCATCCACCACCAGACGGCTCAACCCGATCGCCGCCACCGCCAGCAACAGCACCGGCAGGGCCTGCCGCAGCAGGCGGCTGCGCTGCCACCCCTGCAACCAGCGCAGCATCAGGGTGCGCAGCGGCAGCGGGCGATCGGTCATGGTGCCGACCAAAAACGGGAACCAGACGAAGACGCTGATGAAGGAGCCGATGAGACCGGCCAGCGAGAAGACCGCCATCTGCTGCAGACCGGGAAATGGTGCCAGCCAGAGCAGCAGATAGGCAAACAGCGTAGTGATTAGCGCCAGCAACAGCGGCTGGCGCAGCCGCAGCGCCGTGGCCAGGGGCGACTCCTCGTGGCCATGCAGCCGCCGCTCGCTTAGGTAGTGCAGCGAATAGTCATCCGAAATGCCGATGAGGCTCGAGCTGATGACCAGGGTAAACAGGTGGATCTGGCCAAAGCAGAGCAGCACCGCCAGCAGCCCGCTGACCATGCCCACCGCCAGCGGCAGCATACAGAGCCAGAGCGGGCGCAGACCACGGAACACCCACCAGATGAGCAGCAAGACACCGAGCAGCGACCCCAGCCCTATGGTCGAGATATCAGCCTTGGCCAGCTCGGCGGCATGGTCGCTGTAGTAGAGGGTGCCGCGGCGCAGCAGCTCACTGCCGGGGAAGCGCTGTTGCAGCTCGCCGCGCAGCGTCTCGAGTCGGGCCGCCAGTTGGCGGCCTGCGCGCAGATCGAAGGCAGAGCCCTTGAGCTCGGCGCGCAGCAGGTACCAGTCGCGACCCGTACTGGCATCGTGGCTGACCAGCCAGCCATTTTGCAGGCGTAGCGGTCCGGTATTCTGCCCCTGCACCACGGCGCGGGTCAGCAGCAGCGGGTCGGCCTGCCACTCGGCGGGCCCCACTCCGGCAAAGGGGGAGTAGACCTGACCCAGTACCCACTGACTCCAGACGGCAGAACCCTGGGCCAGCCGTTTCTCGCTGGCGGCATCCAACCGCTGGTAGCGATAATCGTGCAGGAAGTGGCGCCAGGCGGCCACATCCACCGCATCGGGCCCCCGGACGCTCTTCAGTTCCGGCAACTCATGCAGCGCCTGATACCACCAAAGCGCGGCGCTCTCGCCGCGCTGGCTGGCGGGCAGACTGATGAGCCAGAACAGCTGGCGATCCAGACGCTGACTCAACTGCTCCTGCCAGACGGGATCCAGCTCGCTAGACTCCTCCTGGGGCAACAGGGCCATGACGCTGCTGTTGATGCGCGCCTGCGGCAGCAGAGCCAGCAGACCACCCAGCATCAGCAACGAACAGACCAGCCAACCCCAAGCCAAGCGGCGCCAGCGCCGTTGCTCGCCAGGAGTCGGCTCCATGGAAGAGACTGGCTCCGCCATCACGACCTCAGTCGGCAAATCGGTGCTGTTCAACATCGGTCAGCTCCTCGGGCAGATGCTGGATGGCGCTGAAGTTCAGCTGGGTTTCATCGCCTTGCCGATCGCGGATCAGCAGCTGCTGCAACTCCTGACTCCCCTGCATCTCCAGCCGTTCAAACACCTGGTTGAGCGGCGGCTGCTTCGGCGTCAGCTGCAGTTGCCAGCTCTCGGCGCCCGGGGTAAACGCCAGGGAAAAGTGTTGCTCCATCGCCTGCTGATCGGCGCTGAACAGACTCAGCAGCAGGTGGGAGAATTCAAACAGCTGCGGATTGGTGTCCGCCCGGATCGCCTCCGGTGCCTGGCCCGCCAACTGCTGCACCAGCCGCCGCTCATCCAGGGTCAGCGTCAGCTCAAAGGGTTCAACCTGGTGCCACCAGAGGCCGTGGGTGCGGGAGAAGAGTAGCTCGCCGCTGGAGCGCAAAGGTTGCGCCAACCCGCTGACCCGCTTGAGTTGCACGAAGTGGGCGCGCAGGGTTGGCGCCGCCGTCAGCTGATGCTGCAGCTCAGGAAGCGTCTGCGGACTGGCGGGAGTCGCCGCCACAGCCGATTGCAGGCAAGTGAGCAACAGCCCCAGGATCCAAGCCAGTCTCATGACGGGATCCCCAACTTTTGCAGCAGGATGGGGGGCGAGACCAACCGCATCTCGCCGCTGGGCATCGCCACCGCCACCTGGATGGTGTAGCCCTTGCTGGTGCGCGCACCGCTGGCCACATCGAAGAATTCGTAGTCGATGCGCAGACGGTTTTCGTACTCGCTGATCCGTGCCTCGACCCGCACCAGCTGATCGAACCGCAGGGGAGCTATGTACTTCATCCGGGTATCGATGATGGGCCAGGCGAAGCCCGAGGCTTCCATCTCGCGATAGCCGTAGCCGATCTGCCGCAGCAGCTCGCAGCGCACCTGCTCCATGTAGCGGAAGTAGTTACCATGCCAGGCCACCTGCATCGGATCGACATCGTTGAACGGAATGCGTAGCGTGATGGATGCGCTCGGCAGTTGCGGCTCACTCATGCTGACTCTCCGCAGAGTTCCGCCGGGGCCGAGGCTGCCAGCATCTGACGTCTCTCATACAGGGGCCAGCGCGCCTGCTGGATGATGGCAATCAGCGCACGCAGCTCACCCTCCAACGGCCGATCCTCGGTCAGCACCGGGCTCATGGCCCGCACATCGGCCAGGGTCTGGCGCAAAGCCGGCGCCAGGCGGCTGACACTCTGGCCATCCAGCGCCAACCGCTGCTCGGTGCCCTGCACCGCCGCCAGCAAGGCGGCGGCCGCCACCTGCTCGGTGAGTTGCAGCACCCGCAGGCAGTCACGAGCGGCAATGGTGCCCATGCTCACCTTATCCTGGTTATGACACTCGGTGGAGCGCGAGAAGATGCTGGCCGGCAGGGTCAGCTTCAACGCCTCGGCGGTCCAGGCGGAGGCTCCGATCTGCACCGCCTTGAAGCCGTGGTTGATCATGCGACGCTGCCCCGTGGCACCGCTGAGGTTGCTCGGCAGCCCCTTATTGAACTTGACGTCCACCAGCTGGGCCAACTGACGGTCCAGCAGATCGGCCAGGTTGGCGATGGCGGTCTTCATGCTGTCCATGGCCATGGCGATGTGGCCGCCGTAGAAGTGGCCACCGTGCATCACATGCTCCTCTTCGCCATCGATGAGCGGATTGTCGTTGGCGCTGTTGAGTTCGTTCTCGATCAGTTGCCGCCACCAGGGCAGACCATCGGCCACCACGCCGATGACATGGGGGGCGCAGCGCAGGGAGTAGCGATCCTGCAACCGATCGCTGTGGCGCGGCAGCGCCTCGGCCTGCAGATCGGCCCGCAACCAGGCGGCGATCTGCTGCAAGCCCGGATGGGGCTTGGCGGCAAACAGTCGGGCATCGAAGTGGAAGGCGTTGCCCGCCATCGCCTCGGTCATCAGCGCCGTGATGCGGGTGGAGAGCCGCATCAGGTAGTCACAGCGGGCATAGGCCAGACAGGCCAGCGCCGTCATCACCGAGGTGCCGTTCATCAGGGCAAGCCCCTCCTTGGGACGCAGCACCAGCGGCTCAACCCCCAGCTCGCGGTAGACCTCGGCACTGGGGCGCAGCTCGCCACGCCAGTAGACCTCGCGCTCGCCGACCAGCACCGCGGCCACATAGGAGAGCGGGGTCAGATCGCCACTGGCGCCGACGGAGCCCTCTTCGGGGATGCGGGGAATGATGTCCTGGGCCAGCAGCCAGTTCAGCCGCTCCAGCAGCGGCAGGCTGACGCCGGAAACCCCCTGGGCCAGCGAGCACAGACGGGTCGCCAGCACGGCGCGCCCGGCTTCGATGCTCAGATTGGCCCCCAGGCCGCAGCCGTGAAAGTGGGTCAAATGCAACGGCAGCTCGAGCACCAGCTCCGGTGGCACCGCATTGGTCACCGAGTCGCCATACCCGGTGGTAACCCCGTAGATCACCCCCTCCTCGGCCAGCAGGCGGTCGAGAAAATCGGCGCCATTCTGGATGCGGCGACGGAAATCGGCCCAGTCATTGAGTACCGGGAGGGCCTGCCGCTGGGCCAGCGCCACCACCTGCTCGATGGTCAGGCGTTCGCCGCCAAAAATCACCCGTTGGGCCTCAGCGTTCATCGGCTCGGCGCGCTCACTACTTGTCTGTGTTGTCATCGGATAAGTGCCAGAAATCAAAGAAATTAAACCAGTCGAGCGGCGCCTTTAGGCAGTGGTGTTGCAAGCGCTCGGCATACTGTTGAACCAGGAGCGGCAAAGCCGCCGCCCGCTCACGACGCGGCAGTTGCAACTGCGCGGCAAACGGCTCGAAATAGACGCGGAATCGGCCCTGCTCGCGCAGGCCGAACAGCAGATAGACCGGGGCACCCAGGGCCGCCGCCAGCATGAAAGGGCCTTGCGGGAAGGGAGCCGGTGCGCCGAGGAAGTCGGCCCAGATCACCCGTTTTTCCCGGGTCACCGAGGTGCGATCGCCCACCAGCACCACCCACTCGCCGGCATCCAGCTTCTCCTTGAGCAGGATGGCCGTCTCCGGTCCCACCTCGCGCACCTGGATCAGCTGCAGATTGGCCTGGGGATTGACCGCCTGCAGCAGGCGATTGAAGCGTTCGGCGTGGTCGGTGAAGACCAGCGCATTGACCGTCACCTGCCCCAGCGATCGGCTCAGGGCGCGGCACAGCTCCAGATCGCCCAGATGGGAACCGAGCACCAAGACCCCTTGCGGACGCTCTTGTAGCACCTGATAGGCGCCGTTATCGATGAGCTCGACCTGCTCGTGGCGGATTTCACCGCGCCAGCCGGCCAGCTTGTCCAGCATCGCCTCGCCAAAGCGCAGGAAGTGGCGAAAGCTGCTGCGGCGCTCAGCGGGCAGGGTGAGACCTCGGGCCGCGGCGAAGTTTTCCAACCGCTGCAGATAATCGGTGGAGGCTCGACGCTGGCGCACCCCGGTCAGCCAGAAGTAGGCGATCACCGGATAGAGACAGAGCTGAAAACCGCGGCGCCCGAAGGTGTCGTAGCACCAGAGCATGAAGTTCAGCCCCCACTGGGCGCCGCGCTCTGGGGTTCGCGACCAGTGCAGACGGCGGCGGCAGCGCCCCCAGGTCAGATCCAGCATCCGCTCGCAGACCAGACGGGTGTGCATCCAGGAGATGCGCAGGTTGTCGCGCCAGACATCGAAATGGGAGAGGCCATCGACCGGATAGATGACCCGGGTCGGCAGGAAGCGCACCGCCACCCCGGCCCAGTAGAGACGCACCATCACCTCGGTGTCGAAGTCCATGCGCTGACCCAGCGTGCGGCGATCCAGCAGCGCCAGGGTCGCCGCCAGCGGGTACACGCGAAAACCGCACATGCTATCGCGAATCTCAAAGGAGGAGGTCTCCAGCCAGACCCAGACATGGGTGACGTAGCGGCCATAGAAACGCCCCTTCGGCACCGACTCGTCGTAGACCGGGGCACCGGAGATCAGCGCCTGCGGATGCAGTCGCGCCTCGGCCAGCAGACGCGGCACATCGGCCAGATCGTGCTGGCCGTCGGCATCCAGTTGCAGGGCATGAGTGAAACCCAGAACGGCCGCCTGGCGCAGACCGTGGCTCACGGCGCCGCCCTTGCCCTGATTGAGCGGTAACCGCAACAGGGTGATCCAGTGGTGACGCGCCGCCAGCTCATCGAGCAGCTGGGCGGTCTCGGGCTGACTGCCATCATCGACGATGAGGCAAGGCAGCAAAGTTTCATCATGCAGCAGTTCACCCCCCTGGGCCGCCAACCACCCCTCCAGCATGCGCACCAGCGCCGGGCCGTGGTTGTAGCAGGGGATCAGCAGACAGGGGCGAAACGCCAATAGGGACTCCTGGGTCATCATAGCTTGACCCGCCCGCTGCTGGCCGTCTCACAATCCAGTCGATAGCAAAACTGCAATTTGCGGCGCTCCGACTGCCACTCCAGCTGCAGCTCCACCTCGGAGCCCGGCCGCAACGGCCGCTGGAATTTGAGCATCTCGAGTCCGCCAAACTGTTCGTCGATGGCCCACCGCTCGCAGGCATAGCCGATCGCCAGATGCAGTTGCGCCACCCCGGGCAACAGAGGAGCCCCCGGGAAATGACCGGCAAACCAGACCAACTCAGGGTCGAGCCACAGGCGCAGCACCAGAGTGTCGCCCTCCTGCCGCTGCCCCAGCAGCGTCGGGGTTGACGCATCAGGAGAGTGGAACATCAAACAACTCCTTGAGCTCGAGATAGGGCAACTTGCCCTGGGAATTGCGCGGCAGAGCCGCCACACAACGGACACGCCGTGGCAGGGCCACCGGCTCCAGCCAGGGACGCAGCTCCTGCCGCAGGGCTAGCAGAAAGTTACCGCCCCCCAGTCGTTGCCACTGCCGTTCCCCCTCGACCGAGAGCACCAAGACGGCCCCCAGCAGCTGGCGGGCCCCCTGCTCCAGCGGCAACACTACCGCCTCCTGCACCAAGTCGAGGGCGCGCAACCGGCGTTCGACTTCGTCGAGCGAGACTCGCGTCTCGGCCAGCTTGACGATGCGATCCAGACGGCCCAGCAGGGTGAA
>JAYRLO010000338.1:0-2577 GCA_041905215.1 Aeromonadaceae bacterium | reverse complement strand
AGTAGCAATGCAGTGGCGGGGATAATCTGTAAGCCGACCGTAGGCATCGGGGATGATGCCTTCGAGCCTCCATGGATGGATTCACGGCGTGTGGCGTCAGGTTGCCCCGACACAGCATTCATGGTCCGCTCACTGACCAGTTCAGTGGGGGAATAAGGCAGAGGGTTTGGCCCCTCGCCGGGAGGGGCCGAAAAAACGATCAGGGCTGATCGGGGAGATAGGAGCGGAAGGCCCGGCTGTGACGCGCCTTGAACCCTTCGGGAGTCTTGGTCAGGGTGTAGATCGGCAGATTGTGCTCGTTGGCGAAGATCAGCGCCTTGTCGGCACCCATCACCATCAGACCCGTATCCAACGCATCGGTATAGAGGGCACTGGGCGCAATCACGGTCACCGACACCAGCTTGTGGGTCAGTGGCTTGCCGGTCGCCGGATCGATGATGTGCGAGAAACGCTGACCATCGAGCTCGTAGTAGTTGCGATAACTGCCGGCGGTGCTGATGCCGTTATCCCCCGGCGTCACCACGGCCTGAACCTGACCCAGGGTATCTTCCGGTTTCTCCACCGCGATGCGCCACCCCTCACCCTGGCCGTTGTGACCCTTCAGGCGCAAGGCACCGGCGATCTCGACCATGTAGTCACGCATCCCCTGGCTGTCCAGCCAGTCAGCCACCTTGTCGGCGGCATAGCCCTCGCCCAGCGTAGAGAGATCGACGTAGAGATCCGGAATATCCTTGCGAACCGTCGCCGTCTCACTACCGATCTCCACATGCAGCTTGTCCAGACCCGTCTTGGCGCGAGCCGCGGCGATCTCGGCATCACTCGGGATCTTGGTCGGCCGTTTGTCCGGACCGAAGCCCCACAGATTGACCAGAGGGCCGACCGTGATGTCCATGGCACCACCGGTCATCTTGCCCACTCGCAACCCTTCGATCAGCACATCGGCCAGATCCTGGGAGATGGTGACTGGCGTGGTCGCCTTGTGCTGGTTGAAGCGCGAGAGTTCAGAGTCGGGCTTGTAGGTCGACAACTGGTGATCGATGCGTTGCAGGATCTGTTCGACATCATGCTGCAGTTGCGGCTCACCGCCCGGATAATCCCCCACCACCTTGACGGCGTAGTGGGTGCCCATGGTCGGTCCACTGACCTTTAATTCCGGGCGGGCGGCGGTCGTCGCCTCATTGCAACCAGCCAGCAGCAACAGGCCACCGAGCCAGGCTATTCCCAACAGTTGTTTCACGCGTGTCTCCCCAATACTTATCCATGGTCTGCCGTCCACCGACAGGCCGTATGAGTCTATGAATGCTCTTGGGATTATCCACGGAATAACGAACAAGGAAAGTCCGAAACAAATGCACCGATGATTGAGCACCGAGAGCTAACTAACTATTCCGAATAGCAGAACACTCAGCACAGCGGCAGGGTAGCGCTAAGCTGACCCTCCGCGCCAGGGAAGGCGCGGTGGAGCCCCATGGATGGGTTCACGGCGTGTCAGCGTGCGTTACCTTGTCGATGTAACAGGATCCAGAGCGGCTATTTAAAGAATGCGCTCACTCTTCTCGATGGCTTCGAGCAGGTTCTCGCGCAACGCCTGCTCCTTCATCCGCTGCTTGCGGGCATCGCAGGGTTCGGGGCAATCACACTCCTTCTCGATGCCGATGGCATCCAGGCCACCGCAAGAGCCGCGAATGGGTTGGCGGCGCAGTATGTAGCCCAGAGCCATCCCCAGAAAGACCACTAAAAAGATGATGAGAGTAGCGATAAAAATCGGCATGAGGAGTCTCCAGAACTCAGGGCCAGAATTCTCGGCTTCTGGCGGCCAAAAGCAGAACACCCCTGCTGCCAGGGGTGTCCCTCATTGAGTCGCATCCATCCCTGCGCTCAGGAATTAACCGCCGAAATCATCCAGCAGTATGTTGTCATCCTCGACGCCCAGATCCTTGAGCATCTTGATGACGGCCGCATTCATCACCGGCGGACCGCACATGTAGAACTCGCACTCTTCGGGAGCCTCATGATCCCGCAGGTAGTGCTCATAGAGGACGTTGTGGATGAAGCCGGTGTAGCCCTGCCAGTTATCCTCGGGCTGCGGATCGCTCAGCGCCACATGCCAGGTGAAGTTCGGACACTCGGCGGCCAGTCGGTCAAAATCTTCGACGTAGAACATCTCGCGCACCGAACGGGCGCCATACCAGAAGCTGATCTTGCGGGTCGAAGCCAGCCGCTTGAGCTGATCGAAGATGTGTGAGCGCATCGGCGCCATGCCGGCCCCGCCACCGATGAAGACCATCTCGGCCTGGGTCTGCTTGGCAAAGAACTCGCCGAAGGGCCCGGAGATAGTCACCTTGTCACCGGGTTTGAGCGACCAGATGTAAGAGGACATCTGGCCCGGTGGCGCCGACATGTTGTTGAAGGGCGGCGTGGCGATCCGCACGTTCAGCAGGATGAGTCCCTTCTCATCCGGGTAGTTGGCCATCGAGTAGGCCCGTGAAATGGGCTCCTTGACGATGGACTCCAGTTCGAACAGCTTGAAGCGCTCCCAATCCCCACGGTACATGGGTGGTACATCGAAGTCGGCAA
>JAYRLO010000041.1:0-14697 GCA_041905215.1 Aeromonadaceae bacterium | reverse complement strand
GATGTCGTAGAAGTTGACGTCTGGATGCCAGGTCTCGACCGCCAGCCGCTGTTGGATACGCAGGCCGAACAGGCGACGCACCGTCTCGAACAGACCGGCCAGAACCCGGGGAGCCGGGAAGTAGGGACGCAGCACCTCGTCGGAGATGGCATAGCGGTGCTGCTTGAGTTTCTCGGCGTAGTAGGAGAGGTCCCAGGCAGCCAGCTCGCTCACCCCGAACTGTTCGAGGGCAAACTGACGCAGCTCGGCCAGATCCTGCTGGGCCTGAGGCCGGGAGCGGGTCGCCAGATCGTTGAGGAAGCCCAGCACCTGAGTCGGCTTATCCGCCATCTTGGTGGCCAGCGAATAGTCGGCATAGGTGGCAAACCCCAGCAACTGCGCCAGCTCATGACGCAACGCAACGATTTCGTTCATCAACGCCGAGTTGTCCCACTTGCCGGCGTTGGGACCCTGATCCGAGGCGCGAGTGACAAAGGCGGTATAGATCTCTTCGCGCAGCGCTCGATTGTCGCTGTACATGATCACTGGCAAGTAAGAGGGAATATCCAGCGTGAAAAGCCACCCATCCAGCTCACGGCTGGCAGCCAGCTGTTGGGCCGCCGCCTTCGCGGACTCCGGCAAACCGGCCAGTTCGGCCTCGTCGGTCACCTGGCGTTGCCAGCCCAGAGTGGCATCCATCACCTGATTGCTGAAGTTGGAGGCCAGCTCGGAGAGCCGAGCCACAATCTCGCCATAGCGTTGTTGCTGCTCCTTCGGCAGACCGATACCCGAGAGACGGAAGTCGCGCAGCGTGTTTTCGATCTGCTGACGCTGTGGTTCGCTCAGGCGCGGATACTCATCGCTGGCGGCCAACTGCTGAAATGCCTGATAGAGCCCTTCGTGCTGGCCGACAAAGGTCTGGTACTCGGAGAGCAGCGGCAGGCAACCATCATGGGCTTCGCGCAGCTCGGTCGAGTTGACCACCGAATTGAGATGAGAAACTGGCGACCAGATGCGTCCCAGGCGATCATCGACCTCTTCGAGTGGCGCCACCAGGCTGTCCCACGTCTGCGGCTCGGTTTGTTTCAGCACCTCGGCTATCCGCGCCTTACAGTCGGCGATCGCCTGTTCAACCGCCGGTTTGACATGCTCAGGCTTGATTTGGCTGAATGGCGGCAAACCATCCATAGACAACAGGGGGTTCGTCATAGTGCTACAACTCCTTGGTCCGCAAGAGAGACTCCTCACGGATAAAAACCTTATGGATCACTAAGATGTAGGCAGTGTCACCATTTATCAAGCACCAGCTGACTTGTTACTGGCGCTGGCAGTTATAAACTGTGTATATCAATTGAACAGATTTTCATTTGAAGGCGGGAACGCGATGCCATTTTCATTCACGAAGGCAATCAAGGCTTCACCTCGACACAGCCTCTCTTTCCGGTTGCTCTCCTATATTCTGGCCTGTAGCACCCTGTTCGCGGTCTTGATCACCCTGCTTCAGCTGTTCTGGGATTATCGCCAGGACCGAAATATGGTCGAAAGCAGTTTGAATCAGATTGAAGCCTCATTTTTGCAACCAATCGCCTCCAGCCTGTGGAACCTGGATGAAGAACAGATCCAGGTTCAGCTCGAGGGCATCATGAATTTACCCTCCATGCAATTTGTCGAAGTGAAAGAGGCCATGGGGGACAATCAGGTACGCCTGCAGTCGATGGGCAAGGAGCTGCCCAGCTATGACATATCGCGGGAGTTCGATCTGGTGTACCAAGGGGAGACAGTCGGCAAGCTATTCGTCGCCTCCTCGCTGGAGATGATCTATCACCGGCTCATCGAAAAATCGGTCATCATCCTGATTTCGCAGACCATCAAGACCCTGCTGGTCTCCTTCTTCATCCTGCTGATCATCTACTACAAGGTGATCCGCCACCTGAACCGGATCGCCAACTACACCGAGAACTTCTCGCTTGGCCATCTCGAGCAAGAGCTGCTTCTAGAGGGGCGTGATGCCAGCACCGAGAAGCCGGACGAACTCGATCTGCTGGCCAATAGTGTCAATCGCATGCGCTTGTCACTGGCCAATGAATTCGCTTCACGCCAACAGATGACCGAGAAGTTGCAGCAGGAACGGGACTTCTCAACCACGTTGATCAACTCCTCGACGCTGGTCATCTGTTGTCTGGATACCGATCTGAAGATAGTGACGGTCAACCCGGCCGCGATTCTGCTCACCGGCTATGCCCAACAGGAGATGCTCGGTCAACCCTGGTTGGAACGCTTTGTCTCGGCAGATGAACGGGATCAGCTCGCCGAAGAGCTGGATCAAGCTGGCATGCTGGAAAACCGGGAGGTGAAGAGCCAGGATCAGCAAGGCGAGGAGCTCATCCTGCAGTGGAACTTCGTCCCCTTCTACGAGGGGCCGGATCTAAAATACCGGATCGCATTTGGCTACGACATCACCCCGCTGAAACGAGTCGAGCGCGAAATCATCCGTCTGAATGAAGAGCTGGAGGCCAAGGTCGAGAAGCGGACTCGCAGCCTCAAGGAGAGCAACGAGCAACTGGCCAAGGCCTACGACAACCTGAAAGTTGCCCAGCAGACCCTGGTCGAATCCGAGAAGATGGCGTCACTCGGTTCACTGGTCGCCGGTGTTGCTCACGAGATCAATACCCCGGTCGGCATCAGCGTCACCGCCGCCTCCTTCCTGCAGGAGCGGATCAAGGATTTCCAAAGCAAGATCGATGAGAAACAGCTCTCGCGTAGCTACCTGACCGAACTGATCCATACGCTGGATGAGTCAACTTCGCTGCTGCAGAACAACCTGCGTCGAGCCTCCGATCTGATCTCCAGCTTCAAACAGGTGGCGGTCGATCAATCCTCTCAGGCTCACTATCAGTTCAACGTCGCCGACAACTTGCACCAGGTGGTGGTATCACTTGGCCACAAGCTGAAGAAGAGTCAGACCGAAGTCGAGATCCAGTGCGATCCCAAGCTGACCGTGCTCTCCTATCCCGGCTCGTTTGCCCAGATCTACTCCAACCTGATTCTCAACTCGATTCGTCATGGCTTCGAAGAGTGGGATAAACCGAAGAAGATCGAGATCCAGATCGAACACGCCGAGGGTGAGCTGGTCATCGACTACCGAGACAATGGTCGCGGCATCGATCCCAAGATACTGCCGCGCATCTTCGATCCATTTGTCACCTCGAAGCGTGGGCAGGGTGGCAGCGGGTTGGGCACCCACATCATCTACAACCTGGTGGTGCAGTTGATGAGAGGACGCATCAGTTGCGACAGCGAAGTCGGCCTCGGTGCCCATTTCCAGATCCGTTTACCACTGGAGGAGACTCCCGAAGAAGGGAAAGCCTGATTTTTTCCTGCCGGTGTTCATAGGTCTGGATTATCATGGGGGCGCCATCAGGGGAAGCCCCCAGCAGACCAGAGGATCTCATCTTGCATATTCGCCGTTATTTCACCACCGGGCTCATCACGCTGTTGAGTCTGGTGGCCCTCCTGGCCATCTACGTGCTGATTACTGGTGAACTCGGCTGGGCCGAGATCAAGGCTCTATTCACCGCGTTGATTGGCTTCGCCTGTGGTCTGAATGCCGTCACCTGCCTGACCTGCCGCTACGAAGTGCCTAAGCTCTGGATGGCCTGGGTCGGGGTTGCCCTGGGTATCCTCAGCGCCCTGTTGTTACTCGGTCTGTTGTGGCTGAATATTCAGAGCCGCCACTACTGGCAGATCAACGGCGTCGTTCTAGTCTGGACTCTGGTCTACACCCACTGCCTGCTCCCCTCGCTGGTCAAACTCGAAGGTTGGAAACAACGCTATCTGGTCCCCCTGACTCGCGCCTGCAGCCTGCTGCTGGGAGCCCTGATCAGCTACGCCATCGTCTGGGGTGTCTATGCCGGTTGGCTGATCCGTTCCTTCTCGGTGCTCTGTATCCTGGTCGGCTTCTTCACCCTGCTGCTCATCATCCTGCACCGCCGCAATCAGCATGTCGCCCGGCGCCTGATCCTGACCCAGGGTGAAAACGACCTCTACATGGATACCAGCGGCCGTTATTATCGGGTCACGCCGGTCGAATAGGCGTGTCGAATCAACGCAAAGCCTGGCTCTACGCCCTGGCCACGGTCCTGCTCTGGTCCACGGTTGCCAGTGCCTTCAAGCTCTCCTTGCAATTTTTTGCACCGAGCCAGCTGTTGCTGGTGGCCAGCATGACCTCGGTGCTGTTACTCGGTGGCCTGCTGGCTGGCCAACGAAAACTGGGGCTCGCCCTCTGCACCCTGCGCACCCGGCCTGGCTTTTTCATCGCACTGGGATTCCTGAACCCGGCCCTCTACTACCTGCTGCTATTTGAAGCCTATCGACTCCTTCCCGCCCAGCAGGCCCAGGCGATCAACTACACCTGGGCGATAGCACTCTCGCTGCTGGCGGTACCGTTTCTCAAACAACGTCTGAACCGCTTTGATCTGCTGGCGATTGTGCTGGCCTATCTGGGAGCCCTGGTCATCGCCACCCGAGGCGATCCCTTGAGTCTGAATTTTGACTCCGGAGCGGGCGTGCTCTTTGCACTGGCGTCGACGTTGATCTGGGCTGGCTACTGGATCCTCAACACCCGCAATACGACGGATCCCCTCATCAGCCTGTTTCTGACCTTCAGTTGCAGCCTCCCCTTCACTCTGCTCGCCTGCGGTTGGTTCGCCGATTACCACCTGCTGGCCTGGCAAGGGTGGTTGGGCGCCATCTATGTCGGCCTGTTCGAGATGGGAATCGCCTTCGTGCTCTGGCTGCTGGCCCTACGCCATGCCAGCCAGGCGGCACACATCAGCAACCTGATCTTCCTGTCACCATTCCTGTCGCTGCTGCTCCTGCGCAGCCTGGTCGGTGAGCCGATCGCCCCGGCAACCCCGCTCGGTTTACTGCTGATTGTCGCGGCCCTGGGGTTGCAGCAATGGCCGGGATGGCGCAAAAACAGAGCCCGTTTGAAGCCAGGCGCTCAAACCAAAATGAAAAGTGGTGGCTGATATGCTGTTTTTTTACCCGTCCCGATACTTGCGCTGGCGGACGGCCAACAGTTTTATGATATTCTCGCCCACCTGCTACTAATGGCAGTGCAGACTTTAAGTAACGATCAGGCTTTCACATGACGACTCATGAACTTATCGCTCCGCGGATTGCGGCCTTGCGTGCCTACATGGCTTCCCATGCGCTCGATGCGCTGATCATTCCTCACGATGATGAACATCTGGGGGAATATCTACCCGCGGAGGCTGAACGTCTCGCCTGGGCTACCGGCTTCACCGGCTCCGCTGGTTTTGCCATCTTGTTGGCCGATCAGGCCGCCCTGTTCGTCGATGGCCGCTATACGCTGCAAGCTCGACAGCAGGCTCCGAACGAACTGTTCCAGTTTTTGCATCTGATCGAACAACCGCCCATCGAGTGGTTACTCGGCCAGTTGGATCGCCGCCAGAAGGTCGGTTTCGATCCCCGACTGCACAGCCTCTCCTGGTTCCAGGCGACCAACTCCATGCTCTCCCAAAAAGAGATCAGCCTGATTGCCCTCGAGCAGAATCCCATCGACCAACTGTGGCAAGAGAGACCCGAGCCGAGCAAGGCCGAGGTGATGCTGTACGGCGAACAATTTAGTGGCCAGAGCAGCCTGAGCAAACGCGAAGCCATTGCCAGCAAGCTGCGTCAACAGGGGCTGGATGCAGCCCTGCTGTCGCAGTCCGAGTCGATCAACTGGCTGCTGAATATCCGCGGTCGCGATATCCCCTGTTTCCCGGTGGTACTCTGCTTTGCCGTCATCTACAGCAACGTCAGCGTCGATTTCTTCGTCGATACCGACAAGCTCAACTGCAACGGCTTCAGCCAGCATGTCGGCAACGATGTCTCCGTCTACCCGCTGGAAAAGCTCGGGGACGTGCTCAAGCGCATCGGTGAAGACCGTCTGAAGGTGCTGGCCGATGCCGACACCACCAATGCCTGGTCACAACTGACCCTGCAACAACATGGCGCTACCCTGATACAGGGGCAGGATCCCTGCATGTTGCCGAAGGCCAGCAAGAATGCGACCGAGCTCGAAGGCATGCGCATCGCGCACCAGAAAGACGCCGTTGCCATGTGCCGTTTTCTCGCCTGGCTGGATCGTCAGGTCGAAAAGGGGCTCGATGGCGATGAAGGCACCCTGGCCGACCAGTTGCTGCGTTTCCGTGAGGAGCAGGATAACTTTGTCGAGCCCAGCTTCACCAGCATCTCGGCACTCGGCCCGAATGCGGCCATGTGTCACTACCATCACACCAACGGCACCCCTCGGGCCTTCGGCCAGGACGGCATGTACCTGATCGATTCCGGTGGCCAGTATCTGGAAGGAACCACCGACATCACGCGCACCGTCAAGGTCGGTGACGTCAGCGACGAGATGCGCCAGCAATTCACCCGAGTCTTGCAAGGCCACATCGCCATCGATCGCGTTCGTTTTCCGAAAGGAACCTCCGGCATTCAGCTGGATATCCTGGCGCGGATGCCACTGTGGCAAGCCGGCTTCAACTACGATCACGGCACCGGCCATGGCGTGGGCCACTTCCTCAGCGTCCACGAGGGGCCGCAACGCATCGCCAGCAAGGGCTCGCTAGTTCCGCTGGAACCCGGCATGGTGCTCTCCAACGAACCCGGTTACTACCGTGAAGGAGCCTTTGGCATTCGTTGTGAAAACTTGGTCATCGTTGAACCCAGTGAAGAGCCGAGCGAGATCCCCATGTACCGCTTCCGCCGCCTGACCCTGGTACCCTTCGATGTGCGTCTGCTGGACAAGAGTCTGCTCAGCGACACCGAAATCACCTGGATCAACAGCTACCATGCCGAGGTTCGTGAAGCCGTCATGTCCCACCTCAGCGATCATGAGATGGGCTGGCTGCTGCAAGCCACGGCGGCGATTTAAACGCCATCATTGAGTGACCAGAGCCGCGGAAACGCGGCTCTTTTCTTGTCAAGATAGCGACACCAATACCACCCCGAGACGCATAGGGGTGGCAGTGCTAGCACAAATTGGTAGAATTCGCGGTTCGACTTTCAGGTCCAGCTGCCCCGCGGGGCGATACACGATCAGGTATGGGTATGTTCACTTCGGCACACTATCGACAACAACTCGAGAAACTGCCCCAGCTTGCACTGCAAGCTGACAGCTTGCGCATCCTCAATTCGGCCAGCGAATTCAAGCAGCGCATCCTGCAATTGATTGCGGGGGCACAGCGACGCATCTATCTGGTCGCTCTCTATCTGCAAGACGATGAGGCTGGCCGCGAGATACTCGCTGCACTCTACGCCGCCAAGGCGGCTCGTCCCGAGTTAGATATCAAGGTATTCGTTGACTACCATCGAGCGCAGCGTGGCTTGATTGGCAAGGGAAAACAATCGGGCAATCACCTGCTGTATCAAGAGTGGGCTGCCGAGCGTCCCGGCGTCCTGGAGATCTACGGCGTCCCGGTCAAACGGCGAGAATGGCTCGGGGTTCTCCATCTCAAGGGGTTCCTGTTCGATGACACCCTGCTCTATTCCGGAGCCAGTCTCAACAACATCTACCTGCATCAGCAGGAGCGCTATCGCTACGATCGCTACCACGAGTTGCAAGATGTCGCGCTGGCGAATAGCTGGGCTCAATTCATCATCCAGGTGTTCGGCCGTGATGCGGCGGTGCAGCGACTGGATCGCGCCCCGGTCCCCGGCATCAAGGCGATCCGCGGCGAGTTGCGCCGTTTCCGTCTCAAGCTGCAACAGGCCAAGTATGAATTTCCCCCGGCTCGGATAGGCGATGGTCAAGTCGGTGTGACTCCGTTGGTCGGCCTAGGTAAGCGTAACAACCGCCTGAACAAGGTGATTCGCACCCTGCTGCGCAGCGCCGAACACGAGGTGTTCATCTGCACCCCTTACTTCAATCCGCCGAAGGCGATCGCCAAGGATCTGGCTCTCCTGCTGCGTCGTGGCGTGCGCCTAACCCTGGTGATCGGCGACAAGACCGCCAATGACTTCTATATTCCGCCTAGCGAGCCCTTCAGCACCATCGGAGGCCTCCCCTACCTGTATGAAGTCAATCTGCGCCGTTTTGCCGAACGCTTCCAACGCTATCTGGATAACGGCCAACTCAACCTGATGTTGTGGCGCCACGAGCAAAACTCGTTTCACCTCAAAGGGATCTCGGTCGATGGTCAGCGAACCCTGATCACCGGCAGCAATCTGAACCCGCGCGCCTGGGCCTTGGATCTGGAAAATGGTCTGCTGCTGCAGGATCCAACCGGCCTGCTGGTTGGCCCGTTTGCCGAGGAGCGCCAGCAGATACTGGAGCACACTCGTCGTCTGAATCACTTCAGTGAGCTCGAGCGACTGGTTGACTACCCGGAGGCCGTTCGTCGCCTGCTGGTTCGTCTGCAACGGTTCAAGGCACACCTGCTGCTCAAGCAGCTGCTCTAACCCCCAAGCGGTGGTCGCCGACCACCGCCTGTCGGCCCCTACAGGTAGAACTCCCGTTCCGCAGATGGCTCTGATATGATCTGATCATATTTACAGTGTTTCCACTGGAGCCATATGCAGCTGGATCAGATCCCGGTCACCGGCCTCAAAGGCGTCGGCACCAAGCTGGCAGACAAGTTGCGCCATCTGCATCTGCAGACGGTGCAGGATCTGCTGTTCCATCTGCCTCATCGCTACGAAGACCGCACCCTGCTCTGCCCCATCAGCGAACTATTGCCCGGAATGCAGTGCAATGTCGAAGGGATCATCCAGGATTGCCAGATCATTCCGGCCCGGCGCCGCATGCTGGTCTGCCGGATCAGCGATGGCAGTGGCACCCTGACTCTGCGCTTCTTCAACTTCACCCAGGGGCAGAAGGGAACACTGGCCGTCGGACGTCACCTGCGCTGCTTTGGCGAGATCAAGGCCGGAAACTATGGGCCCGAGATCATTCACCCCGAGTACAAGTTGCTGGAGAGCGGCAACGAACCTGAACTGGCAGAGCAGCTGACGCCTGTCTATCCGACGACCGAAGGGCTGCGCCAGCAAACCCTGCGTAATCTGACGGATCAGGCGTTGGCCTTGCTGGCGCAGTTTGGCGTGCGAGAACTGCTCCCCGCCGGGCTTTACCCGCAGCAGATCGGTCTGAGCGAGGCCCTGCAACTGCTGCATCGTCCCCCTCCCGAGCTGGCCTTGTCGATGCTGGAGTTTGGCCAGCATCCAGCCCAGCAACGGCTGATCATCGAGGAGCTGCTCGCCCATAACCTGTCGGTGCTGCAGGTGAGGCAACGCAACAAGCTGCACCCCGCCTGTCCACTGCCACCACATCCCCGGCTGGTCGAGCAACTGCTCGCCGGACTGCCTTTTCGGCCGACCGGCGCCCAGTCGCGCGTAGTGGCGGAGATCAGCGCCGATCTGGCCCAGCCGCACCCCATGATGCGGCTGGTGCAGGGCGATGTCGGCTCCGGCAAGACGCTGGTCGCCGCGCTGGCGGCACTGCAGGCCATCGGCCAGGGAGGGCAGGTCGCGCTGATGGCCCCCACCGAGCTGCTGGCCGAACAGCACGCCCTGAACTTCAGCCGTTGGCTGGAGCCCTTGGGTCTGCGCGTCGGCTGGCTGGCGGGCAAACAGAAGGGCAAAGCCCGCGAGCAGCAGATGCAGGCCATTGCCGATGGCAGCGTCCAGATGGTCGTCGGCACCCATGCCATGTTTCAGGAACAGGTTCGCTTCCACCATCTGGTCCTGGCGATTATCGACGAACAGCACAGATTCGGCGTCCACCAACGTTTGGCGTTGCGCGAGAAGGGGGCACAGGCTGGCCTCTATCCACACCAGCTCATCATGACGGCCACCCCGATCCCCCGGACCCTGGCGATGACCGCCTATGCCGATCTGGACACCTCCATCATCGACGAGCTGCCGCCGGGCCGCACACCGGTGACCACGGTCGCCCTGCCCGATACCCGCCGCGCCGAGGTGATGGATCGGGTGCGCCAGGCCTGTGCCGAAGGGCGCCAGGCCTACTGGGTCTGCACCCTGATTGAAGAGTCTGAACTGCTCGAGTGTCAGGCAGCGGAAAACACAGCTCTGGAGCTGCAGCAACAACTGCACGGTCTGCATATCGGCCTGGTCCACGGCCGTATGCGTCCGTTGGAGAAGCAGACCGTCATGGATGACTTCAAGGCGGGACGGTTGCACCTGCTGGTCGCCACTACGGTCATCGAAGTCGGTGTCGATGTGCCCAATGCCAGTCTGATGATCATCGAAAATCCCGAGCGGCTCGGGTTGGCGCAGCTGCACCAGTTGCGCGGCCGCGTCGGCCGTGGCGCCGTGGCCTCCCACTGCGTACTGCTCTATCACGCCCCCTTGTCGAAGACGGCACAACAACGACTGGCTGTGCTGCGAGACAGCAACGATGGCTTCGTCATCGCCCAGAAGGATCTGGAGCTGCGCGGCCCCGGCGAACTGCTCGGTACCCGGCAAACCGGTCTGGCTGATTTGAAGATCGCCGATCTGGTGCGCGACCAGGCCTATATCCCACAGGTACAGCGGCTGGCGCAGACTCTCTATCGGCAGCATCCCGGTCTGGTCGAGCCGCTGATCCGTCGCTGGCTAACCGCTGGTGAACAGTACGCCCAGGCCTGATAGGCATGGCAGGGCTTCGCATCAGGCCGACAAACGCCTATGATTGGCCTTAATCATTCAGCCGAGACGATTTATTCATGCGCCTTGCGATCCGCATCTTTCTCTACAGCATTCTGAGTCTGGTTATCGCCCTCTGGTTGGTGCTCGGCCTGTTCAAGCCCGACTACCTCAAAGCGCCTCTCTCCGCCTGGATCCAGCAACAGACCGGCCTGCCGCTCACCATAGGGCGTCTGGAGTTCAACCCCTTCTATCCGAATGTCATGCTGGCTGAACAGATCAAGCTCGGGGATGAGATCAGTGCCGAGAAGCTCTACATCGAGATAGCTTCCGGCTCCTGGTTTGATCGCAGCATCGCGGTGGCACACCTGGATTTGATTGCCCCCCGCATCAAGCTCAAACCAGGGCAACCTCTCCCCTCTCTGCCCCTGCAACAACTGACTATTCAGGATCTGAACATTGACCGTCTGACCCTGGAAACCGAGGCCGGCAGCCTGACGGGAGCCAGTTTCCAACTGGGTGATTGGCAACTGCTGCGCGACGGGAAGTGGCAACCACTGCAGCACTTCAGCTTCGGCGGCCATGCCAACCAGCTGGTGTGGCAGGGTGTGCAGCTGGCCAAGCTCAGCGGTGAGGGCGAAGTGGCCGAGGGCAAAGTCACGCTGCGCGATGGTGATGCCCGGCTGTTTGATGGGCGAGTAGCTACCAGCCTGACCTGGGACATTCCGGGCAAGCAACTGGACATCGACACTCTGCAGGTCAACGGGGTTCGACTCCATCAGGCACAGTGGCCTGCAATTTCGCTGCACGACGTGACCATCAAGCAAGGTAACCTGCAACAGGTGACGCTGACCCAGAGCAACGGCATCACGCTCAACGATCTCAACCTGACGCTGCAGGATGGTCTGTGGCAGTCGGAGGGCATCTGGCGCGGCAAACTCAAGGGTAAACTCGGCGAGCTGGCGCTAGGCCGCGTCTCGATCAGTGAACTCGCTGGCGAGCTGACGCTGGATGCCGACGACTGGCAAGGTCAACTGCAAGGCGAGCTGCTGGAGGGCTCCTTCAGTGCGACCGGCCACTACCAGCCATCCCATCAACACCTCTCACTCGATGAGCTGCAGCTTGCACAGTGGCAGCTGGAGCTGCCCGCCGACTGGCGCACTCTGCTGCCGCAATGGCCCCTGCAACAACTCACCGTCCGTCGCCTCGATGGCCACCAGCTGCAGCTGATCTCGTTCGATGAGAGTCTGCCTCTCTCCCTCAAGGGCGGCGAAGTCTTCATCACGGATCTCACCTACAGCCAGGCGCATGGACTGCAACCTGCCAGCGACAAGCTGCGCTGGGAGACCAGCTGGGGGGAATTGGTCTACAGCGGTCTCACCAGCCGGGGCGGTGAGGCTCAGGGCGAAGTCAGCGCCGACAGCTACCGCCTGCGGGAGCTCAAGCTGCCGCTGGAGAAGAGTCAGTTGCAGGCCGAGGGGGAGTGGCGACGGGATGACCTGGGTCTGCATCAGTTAAGCCTGCAGGCCAAACAGCTGGATCTGGATAAACTCAACGCCCTGCTCCATCCCAAGCACGAGCTGGCAGGCAATCTGGACCTGGAGGCCGACATACACAGCCAGGGACACGACAGCCAGAGTCTGCTGCGCGAACTCGGCGGTACCCTGAGGGTAAGCGGTAAGGAGCTGTTTCTCGATGGCATCCGTCTGGACACCTATCTGGACGAGGCGCTGAAGAAGCTGCCGAAGCAGACTAACTTCGACACTCTCTACCCGCACATCGAGGGTGGCGACACCGGCATCAACCAGTTGGCCCTGCATATTCAGGGGGAAGCCGGTAAGCTGGCACTGGATGGTTCCCTGGCATCCATTACCCACCTGCTGGCGGTGCGCGGCACCCTGGATTTGACCCAGCAGCAGTGGCAGAGCGAGTTGGGGCTACTCAATCAGCAGCAGTGCGCCGAACTGACCGCTCGAGTAACAGGCCCGTTGGTCACTCCGGACCTCACCTTCAAGAACCCATCTCCCTGCCAACCCTGGCCCGAGGTGCAAGTACCTTACCCACCGCAGGGGCGGCGAGGTAGTTTGCGCAACTGAAAAAACGGGGATCCAGCCTCGTCACACCTCAAGCCAGAAGGTGACCGGGCCATCGTTGAGCAAGGATACCTGCATGTCGGCCGCAAACCGACCACTCTGGGTCAGGATGCCACTCGCGGCACTGCGAGCGACAAAATAGTCGTATAGCCGTTCGGCCAACTCCGGCGCCCCCCCGTTGGAAAAGCTGGGTCTGAGCCCCTTATCGGTCTCGGCAGCCAAGGTGAACTGGGAGACCACCAGCAGACCGCCTCCGGCTTGCTGCACGTTCAGGTTCATCTTGCCCTCGGCATCGGAAAAGATGCGGTAGTGGCTCACCTTATGCAGCAGTTTATCGGCGGTGACCTCGTCGTCGTCACGCTGGACACCGAGCAGCACCAACAGACCGGAACCAATCTGGCCAACCGTTTCCCCCGCCACATCGACACGGGCATGAGCCACCCGTTGGATCAGAGCTATCACGTCATTGAACTCTCGTTAGAAGATCGTGGCCGCATTGTCCCGCAAAACAGGCTCAGACCCAAGTCACTCACGGCGTGGCGAAGATTAGCCTTTCGCCAAAGAACCATCGGCAGCGACAGTAACAGCATCAAAAACAAGGCTATGTCCCAGTTACCTGTAGAGAGTCCCGTCTACACCGACAAGGTTGCGCACGCTGACACGCCGTGACCCCATCCATGGGGGCTCCGCCGCGCCATCCCTGGCGCAGAGGGTCAGCTTAGCGCTACCTAAGTCGCTGTGATGAATCGGAACCGCTCGTTAGAGGAGTGGAGTCTGGACGAAAAGCAGACCGTTGGTGGCAGGGATGCCACCATCGAGGCTACAGGGAAGTATTCACGACGAGTCTGCGATCGTCCGGGCTCCAGACCAACATCGGATGGCCCCATCAACACATAGCTGGGACATAGCCATAAAAAAACCGCCTGGATAAGGCGGTCAAGAAACCCTTGTGGGGTGTGTGACGAGCCAGCCCACCGGCTGGCCCGCACAGGGAAGAAAAAAGGTGAAAGACGAAGGGATTAACCGCCAACGGCGATGCGCTTCATGTCCTTCATGTAGCCACGCAGTACCTTGCCAATCGCTTCGATCGGGTGGTTGCGGATGGCATCGTTGACCTGAACCAGAACCACGTTGTCCACGCCATTGGATTGAGTCGCCAGACCCTTACCAATAACATCCAGGCTCACCTTCGGCATGACGTGGTCACGCAGCAAAGGCACGGCGGCGTTGGCGAACAGGTAGTTACCGTATTCGGCGGTGTCGGAGATAACCACGTTCATCTCGTACAGGCGCTTACGGGCGATGGTGTTGGCGATCAGCGGCAGCTCGTGCAGTGATTCGTAGTAGGCAGACTCTTCGATGATGCCGGAAGAGACCATGGTTTCGAACGCCAGTTCCACACCGGCCTTAACCATGGCGACCATCAGGATGCCGTGGTCAAAATATTCTTGCTCGCTGATGGTGCCAGCGAAAGTCGGAGAGTTCTCGAAAGCGCTCTTGCCGGTCTCTTCGCGCCAGCCCAGCAGCTTGGCATCGTCATTGGCCCAGTCAGCCATCATGCCGGAGGAGAAGGCACCACCGATGATGTCATCCATGTGCTTCTGGAACAGCGGACGCAGCAGATCCTTCATCTCTTCAGCCAGCTCGAACGCCTTCAGCTTGGCCGGGTTGGTCAGGCGATCCATCATGGTGGTGATACCACCCTGCTTCAGCGCTTCGGTGATGGTTTCCCAACCGAACTGGATCAGCTTGCTGGCGTAACCGGCGTCGATGCCACCAGCGACCATCTTGTCGTAGCAGAGGATGGAACCCGCTTGCAGCATGCCACACAGAATGGTCTGTTCGCCCATCAGGTCAGACTTCACTTCGGCCACGAAGGAGGATTCCAGAACACCGGCACGGTGACCACCGGTAGCGGCAGCCCACGCCTTGGCGATAGCCATGCCTTCACCGCGCGGATCGTTTTCCGGGT
>JAYRLO010000337.1:0-2613 GCA_041905215.1 Aeromonadaceae bacterium | reverse complement strand
GGCCTGCAATCCTCGCCATAGCGCCACAGCAAGACGATGGCCTCGAAAAATATAACCAGTTTTTCTTAGAATGCGAGGCGCACATGATCGCTTCTGCACAGGCTATACATGCAACAGCCGACATACTGGCTCACGTCGTTTATTACGCCTTTGAAATTCAGAATAGCGACCATCGAATTCTCCAAGAGCGAAACATAAAGCTGTCTTCCGTAATTTCTGCACTCGAGAAGGTGCTGCCGGCGCATCCCCAATTAGAAGCAATCCACCAGCTTTTGAAAAACCTCGGATCTGACGGTTCATTCGTGTTGATTAGCGACCTAGTGAACCATGCCAAGCATCGAGGTGGCCCGGGCATATGTCTTGGTATCGATAGTTTGGACGACGGAGAACTTCCGCTGAAATTTGGGGCATTCTCAAAAGAAAATACCGAGTACCCGACGAAGAATATTGAGAATGTTTTGTCACCCAGCTTCCAAATCATCAATGAAACCGTCGTCGAAGTTGGGATCGCCATGAATCAAGCATTACGCGAACGATTGAGTTGCATCCATGACTGAAGACCAACTCGAACAGGAAGCACTCGGCTGGCTAGCGGAAGTTGGCTACGACACCCTTTTCGGGCCAGACATCGCCCCGGATGGTGACAGCGCCGAACGCGCCAATTACCAGCAGGTGCTGCTGCCCTTCCGGCTACGCGAGGCGATCCATCGGCTGAACCCGGACATTCCGACAGCAGCCCGGGAAGATGCTTTGAAGCAGGTGCTCGATCTCGGCATCCCGGCATTACTCTCTGCCAACCGCCAGTTCCATAAGTTGTTGGTCGGCGGCGTACCCGTCGAGTACCAGAAGGATGGTGAGACACGCGGCGACTTCGTGCGCCTGATCGACTGGAGCAACCCGGGCAAGAACAAGTGGCTGGCCATCAACCAGTTCTCGATCAAGGGGCCACACCATACCCGCCGGCCGGACATCGTCCTGTTCGTGAATGGCCTGCCGCTCGTTCTGCTGGAGTTGAAGAACCCGGCTGATGAAGCGGCCGACATCTGGAAGGCCTACGACCAGATACAGACCTACAAGGAACAGATACCGGACGTCTTCCAGTACAACGAACTGCTGATCATCTCCGATGGCAGCGAGGCCCGGTTCGGCTCATTGTCGGCCAATGGCGAGCGCTTCATGCAGTGGCGAACCATCGATGGCATCACGCTCGATCCGCTCGGCCAGTTCAACGAACTGGAAACATTGGTGCGCGGCCTGCTGGCGCCGGCCATGCTGCTCGACTACCTGCGCTACTTCGTGCTGTTCGAGGATGACGGCACCTTGGTCAAGAAAGTGGCCGGCTATCACCAGTTCCACGCAGTACGGGCAGCGATCAATCAGGTGGTGACCGCCTCCCGCCCCGGTGGCACCCACAAGGGCGGCGTAGTGTGGCATACGCAAGGCAGTGGCAAGAGCATTACCATGACCTGCTTTGCTGCCCGGGTGATGCAGGAAGCAGCGATGGAGAACCCAACCATCGTGGTGATCACCGACCGCAACGATCTGGATGGCCAACTATTCGGTGTCTTCTCGCTGGCGCAGGACTTGTTGCGCGAGCAGCCAGTTCAGGCGAACACCCGGCAAGACCTCCGCGCCAAGCTGGCCAATCGCCCCTCTGGCGGCATCGTCTTCGCCACCATTCAAAAATTCATGCTCGGCGAGGATGAAGATACCTTCCCGGTGCTCTCCGACCGCCACAACATCGTGGTCATTGCCGACGAGGCGCACCGCACCCAGTACGGCTTCGAGGCCAAGCTGAAGAACGTGCGGGTTGCTCGGCCAGCCGAAGCCGCGAACAATGCGCAGGCATTGAAGGTAGCTGAGCCCAACGCTGAATATGTCGCACGCTATCAGGCCGGCTACGCCCAGCATCTGCGCGATGCGCTGCCCAACGCCACCTTTGTCGCCTTCACCGGCACCCCGGTGTCGAGTGAGGATCGCGATACCCGGGCTGTGTTCGGCGATTACATCCACGTCTACGACATGCAGCAGGCGAAGGAAGATGGCGCCACAGTGGCCATCTACTTCGAGTCACGGCTGGCCAAGCTCTCACTGAAGCAGGACGAGTTGCCGCACATCGATGATGAAGTCGATGAACTGGCCGAGGACGAAGAAGAAAGCCAGCAGGCCAAGCTGAAGAGTAAATGGGCGGCGCTAGAGAAGGTGGTCGGGGCCGAACCGCGTATCGCCCGTGTGGCAGCCGATCTGGTGGCACACTTCGAGGCCCGGAAAGCGGCCCAGTCCGGCAAGGCCATGGTGGTCGCCATGAGCCGCGAAATCTGCGTCCATCTGTACAACGAAATCACCAAGCTGCGCCCGGCGTGGCACAGCGCCGATCCCGAGCAAGGGGCCATTAAGATTGTGATGACCGGCTCGGCCAGCGACAAGGCACTGCTCCGTCCACACATCTATAGCGCTCAGGTCAAGAAGCGGCTGGAGAAGCGTTTCAAAGACCCGGCTGACCCGCTGCAGATCGTTATCGTGCGCGACATGTGGCTGACTGGCTTCGATGCACCCTGCGTTCATACGCTCTACGTCGACAAGCCGATGAAGGGCCACAACCTGATGCAGGCC
>JAYRLO010000336.1:0-2644 GCA_041905215.1 Aeromonadaceae bacterium | reverse complement strand
ATGGGTGCCCTGCGCCGCCATGGCCTGTTCATCCTGCTGTTTGGCACGTTGGTGCCGCTGCTGGGGGCTGGCATCGGCGGTCTGCTGGCCCAGGCGCTCGACTTCTCCCTGGGCGGCACCATGCTGCTGGCCACCCTGGCGGCCAGTGCCTCCTACATCGCGGTGCCGGCGGCCATGCGGATGGCGGTGCCCGAGGCCAATCCCGGGTTGTCGCTGGCGGCCTCGCTGGGGGTCACCTTTCCCTTCAACGTCCTGGTGGGTATCCCGCTGTACCTGACCTGGGCGCAATGGCTCCATCAGGCTGGAGGTTAATCATGCAAGCCGTCTATCGACAACTGGTCACCATCATCACCGAGGCGGCGCTGGAGAGTGAGCTCACCCGCCAGCTCGAGCAACTCGGCGCCCGGGGTTACACCATCACAGAAGCGCGGGGCAAGGGCAGCCGGGGCATTCGCGATGCCGGCTGGGATGAGGTGCGCAATATCCGTATCGAGGTGATCTGCGAGGAGGCGGTGGCCGAGGCCATCATGGACCATCTGCAGGCTCACTATTACGACAACTTCGCCATGGTGATCTTCAGCAGCGAGATCCGGGTGCGGCGGGCAAACAAATTCTAACCACACGTTCAAGCAACTCGTTCAGGCAAACAAGAGGAAGGCAAGGGTGACGACAGCAACAGAGGCAAAGGTGGGGATCATCATGGGGTCGCGCTCGGACTGGCAGACTATGGCGGCCGCGGCGCAGATGCTCGAGGAGCTGGGGGTGCCCCACGAGGTGCGGGTGGTCTCGGCCCATCGCACCCCGGATCTGCTGTTTGAGTATGCGGCCTCGGCGCAAGAGCGCGGCTTGCAGGTGATCATCGCCGGCGCCGGTGGCGCTGCCCATCTGCCGGGCATGGTGGCGGCCAAGAGTCTGCTGCCGGTGCTGGGTGTACCGGTGGAATCCAAGGCCTTGAGCGGCATGGACTCCCTGCTCTCCATCGTGCAGATGCCCAAGGGCATTCCGGTGGGCACCCTGGCCATCGGCCCCGCCGGGGCCGCCAATGCCGCCCTGCTGGCGGCCAGCATGTTGGCCAATCAGGATCCGCAGCTGCGTCAGGCGCTGGCCGATTTCAGACAACGACAGACCGAGCAGGTGCTGGCGCAGCCGGATCCGAGGAGCGAACCATGAAGCTGTTGATTCTAGGTGGCGGCCAACTGGCCCGTATGCTGGCACTCGCTGCCGCGCCTCTGGGTATCGAATGCCGGATCGTCGACGAGCAAGCCGATGGCTGCGCCGCTCAGGTCGCGCCCTTCAGTTGCCGGGATTGGCTGGAGCCGGGGGCGCTGGATGATCTGTTGGCCTGGGCCGATGTGGTGACCTATGAGTCCGAATCGATCCCGGTGGCGCTGCTGGCGCAAATTGCCAGCCGGCGACCCCTCTATCCGCCGGTGCGGGCCCAGCAACTCTGCGGCGATCGACTGCTCGAGAAACAGACCCTGAGCAGCCTTGGGATCCCGGTGGCGCCGCACCGCGCCGTCAGCTCCTTGGCCGAGCTGGAGCAGGCGGTCAGCGATCTGGGGTTGCCGGCCATTCTCAAGTGGCGCACCCAGGGCTATGACGGCAAGGGGCAGTGGCGGCTGGATGCGAGTTCGGATCTGGCTGCCATCTGGCGCGCCGCCGAGGCCCGGCCGGCCATTCTGGAGGCCATGGTGCCCTTTAGCCGTGAAGTCTCGCTGCTGGCCGCGCGAGGGCGAAGCGGCGAGCAGATCTGCTATCCGCTGACCGAAAACGTCCACCGGCAGGGGATACTGCACAGCTCCCGGCCCTTGATGGACGATCCGTTGCAGGCTCAGGCCGAGGAGTATGCCCGCACGCTGCTGGCCGAGCTGGAGTATGTCGGCGTACTGGCCATCGAGTTCTTCGTCCATGACGGACGCTTGATCGCCAACGAGGTGGCGCCCCGGGTGCATAACTCCGGCCACTGGACTCAGGAAGGGGCGCAGACCAGCCAGTTTGCCAACCATCTGCGCGCCGTGATGGGGCTACCCCTGGGCGACGGCCGCGTGATCGCTCCCACCGCCATGCTCAATCTGATTGGCGGATCTCCATCTACACCTGTATGGCAAGGAAGAGAAACCGGGGCGCAAACTTGGCCATCTGACCCTGCGCTGTGGCTCGCCCGAGGTGTTGCGGCAGCGGTGGCAACAACTGCTGCAGCTAACCGCCCAAGCCTCCCCCCGGTGTCAGAATTGATGTCGTTGTGCCCTCAAAACCGATGAGGGCACAGCAGCCATTTCCGGTGCCAGCTCAAGGATCTACGAGAGATCCTGTGAGGATTAACGGCTAAGCTGATGATATGGCTCTAACGACGTGGGCGTATCGATGGTGAGGTGGGCTGTTTTATCGCTGGTGGGGATGATGCTGTGTGTTCTGCCGGTCTTCCCGTCGTTGGCGTATGAGACCAAAGAGCCGACAGTGGTCTGCTCCAACATAGCGCCGTTTGTCTTCATCGAGCAGGAGCACTATCGCGGCTATGCCTATGAGTTGGGGCAGGAGGTGATGCGCCGATTGGGGTATCAGGGGGTCATTCAGGTGCAACCATTGGCACGGGCTAATCGCACCGTGCAGAGTGAGGCCAACGTCATCGCCCTGTGGGTGGGGC
>JAYRLO010000335.1:0-2644 GCA_041905215.1 Aeromonadaceae bacterium | reverse complement strand
GGTACGGCCTTCTTTTTGCTCAATCTGCCGTTCTATTATCTCTCAATGCGGCGGATGGGGCGCGCCTTTACCCTCAAGACCTTCTGCGCCGTGGCGCTCTTGTCCCTGTTTACCGATCTGCATGGCTATTTCATCCAGATCACCAGTCTGGATCCGGTTTATGCCACCCTGTTTGGCAGCGTGCTGATGGGGATTGGTTTTATCGTGCTATTTCGGCACAAGGCCAGCCTGGGGGGCCTCAATATTCTCGCCCTCTATCTGCAAGACAAATACGGTATTCGCGCCGGGAAATTCCAAATGGTGGTGGATGCCTGTATCGTATCGGCGTCCCTGTTCGTGGTGAGCGTGCCGATGCTGCTGGCATCGGTGCTGGGTGCCGTCATCCTCAATCTGATTATTGCCATGAATCATCGCCCGGGACGCTATGCGGTGTAATGGATGACGCTGACGTAAAACGGAGTGTGAAACTGTGTTTCAAAATGTTGAAGCCTATGCAGGCGATCCGATCCTCTCATTGATGGAAACCTTCCGTCAGGATCCCCGTGCCGACAAGATCAATCTCAGCATCGGGCTGTATTACAACGAGCAAGGCGTGATCCCCCAGTTGGGATCCGTCAAACAGGCGATAAGTGACCTGCACGAGCAGATGCAACAGGCGAGCCTCTATCTGCCGATGGAAGGGTTGGCCTCGTATCGCACTGCCGTTCAATCCCTGCTGTTTGGCGCCGATTCCGCCGCCCTGCAAGCCGGACGCATTGCGACCATCCAGAGCTTGGGTGGCTCTGGAGCCCTCAAGGTTGGGGCTGATTTTCTCCAGCGCTATTTTCCCGGCTCCGAGGTGTGGGTCAGCGATCCGACCTGGGAAAACCACATTGCCATCTTCGCCGGTGCCGGTTTCACCGTACACAGCTATCCCTACTTCGATGCAGACACTGGTGGCGTCAATGTCGAGGCGATGCTGGCGTGCTTTAACCAGCTGCCCCCGCGCAGTATTGTGCTGTTGCATCCTTGCTGTCATAACCCGACCGGTGCCGATCTGACCACAGCCCAGTGGGATCGGGTCATCGAGGTGCTCAAGGAGCGCGAGCTGATCGCTTTCCTCGATATCGCCTATCAGGGCTTTGGGGCTGGTCTGGAAGCCGATGCCTATCTCATCCGCGCTATCGCCGCCGCGGGCTTGCCGGCTCTGGTCAGCAACTCCTTCTCCAAGATCTTCTCGCTGTATGGTGAGCGGGTTGGCGGCCTGTCGGTGCTGTGCGACGATGCCGAGACCGCCTCGCGGGTGCTGGGGCAGTTGAAGGCGACTGTGCGGCGCAACTACTCGAGCCCGGCCAACTTCGGTGCTCAAGTGGTCGGTCGGGTGCTGAATGATGCGGCGCTCAATGGCCAATGGCGTGGCGAGGTGGAGGCGATGCGCAGCCGTATCGATGCCATGCGTCAGGTGCTGGTTGCTGCACTCAAGCAGGCGTTGCCAGAGCGCAACTTTGATTTTTTGCTGACGCAACGTGGCATGTTCAGTTACACCGGTTTCAGCGCCGCTCAGGTCGAGCGTCTGCGCGAGGAGTTTGGTGTCTACCTCATCGCCAGCGGTCGGGTCTGCATGGCCGGTCTCAACCACAGCAATGTCGAGCGTGTCACTGCTGCCTTCGCGGCGGTACAGTAAGGCGCTCCCGACCCGCCGCACCTTGTGGCGGGTCGGTCACTCTTCATCCTCCTGTTACTCCGCAATTCATCTTCTTTATCCGCCGCTTCATTTAGTTCAGGCGCTGATGGAACCTTGCTTGAGCGCGCAGGTTTTTCGACCACAGAGTGCCAGCAGACGCAAGCGCAGATCGTCGATATAGACAAACACTACAGGCACCACCAAGAGACTCAAAAAGGTGGAGGTGATGAGGCCGCCGATGATGACTATCGCCATCGGCGCGCGGAAGCTCGGATCCGTACCCAGCCCCAGCGCGATGGGCAGCATACCGGCCCCCATGGCCACCGTGGTCATGATGATGGGCCGAGCCCTCTTGCTGCAGGCGTCCAGTAAGGCATCGCGGCGGCTCAATCCCCTCTGCTGGCGCGCCATGATGGCGTACTCGACCAGCAGGATGGCATTCTTGGTCGCCACGCCCATCAGCATGATGAGGCCGATCAGTGCAGGCATCGACAGCGCGGTCTGGGTGAGAAACAGCGCCAGTATTGCCCCTGGGAGCGACAGGATCAGTGCCGCCAGTATGGTCACTGGCTGGAGAAAATCCTTGAATAGCAGCACCAGCACCAGATAGATACAGAACACCCCTGTCATCATCGCCAGGCTGAATCCGGAGAACAACTCGGCCATTGCTTCAGCATCGCCCAGTGTGGCCATGTGAATACCCGGTGGTAACCGCTGCAGACTGGGCAGGGCACTGACTGCCGTCTCCATCTCCCCAAGCGGTATGCCGTTTAGCTCGGCCTCCAGCGTGATATTGCGCGCGCGATCGAAACGGCTGATCTGTGCCGGGCCGCTCTCCAGCTGGATATCGGCCAGATTACCCAGCATCACAGGACCATGGCTGCCAGGGACCAGCATACGCTCGAAGCGGCTCATCTCCCCGCGGCTGGCGTCTTGAAATTTGACCAGCACAGGTACTTGGCGTTGCGCCAGATTCAGCTT